>DATJXP010000339.1:0-3956 GCA_035500035.1 Candidatus Acidiferrum sp.
CTTCGTTGCCTTCGTTACTAAAAATGCAGTCCTTCTCTTCCGATGCCAGTGTCTTCTTGAGCCACCGTGCTCATCTCAATGCGGACTGCGCCTCGGCCTCATGCCCTCAAGTCGGATCCTTCAGTCCAAATGCGGAATGCAGCGCCCGAACGGCGAGTTCGAGATACTTTTCCTCGATTACCACCGATATCTTGATCTCGGACGTGGTGATCAACTGGATGTTGATGGACTCGGCGGACAAGGCTCCGAACATCTTGCTGGCTATGCCTGCATGCGAACGCATGCCCACACCCACCAGGGAAACCTTGGCCACTTTGTTGTCCACTTCGACTTTTTCGGCACCGATATCCTTGGCCACTTTCTCCAGAATCCGTGCGGCTTTGTCCGTTTCCTTGCGCTGCACGGTGAAAGTGATGTCATTGGTGCGGTTCACACCGACGTTCTGGACGATGACATCCACTTCGATATTTGCGTCACTGATGGGTCCGAACACTTTGAACGCCATGCCCGGCACGTCGGGGACGCCGCGGATGCTCAGCTTGGTTTCGTCTTTGGTGAAGGCAATGCCTGAAATGATCGGATTTTCCATCATGGTATTCGGGTCCTCTGAAACTATTAACGTACCTGGGCCGTCTTCGAAGCTGGACAATACACGCAACGGGACGTTGTACTTGCCGGCGAATTCGACTGAGCGTATCTGCAGTACCTTGGAGCCCAGCGATGCCATTTCCAGCATCTCTTCGAACGTGATGCGATCGAGCCGTCTGGCTTCCGGCACTACGCGCGGATCGGTGGTATAGACGCCATCGACATCGGTATAGATCTGGCACTCGTCGGCCTTCAATGCCGCGGCCAGCGCCACGCCCGTGGTATCGGAACCGCCACGACCCAGCGTGGTGATGTTGCCGTCTTCGTCGACACCCTGGAAACCCGCTACCACGACCACGCGGCCTGCGGCCAGATCCGCGCGGATGTGATCGTCATCGATGCTGACGATGCGTGCCTTGGTGAAAGCGCTGTCGGTCAGAATGCGAACCTGACTGCCGGTATAGGAGCGAGCGGGAATGCCGATGTTCTCCAGCGCCATACAGAGCAGTGCAATTGTTGTCTGCTCACCGGTCGCCAGCAGCACGTCCATTTCGCGCGGATTGGGTTCCTTCTGTATTTCGTGGGCCATCGTCACCAGATTGTTGGTGACCCCACTCATCGCCGAAACCACCACGACCAGTTGGTGTCCTTCGGCGCGGAACTTTTCCACTTTCCTGGCGACGTTTTTGATCCGGTCGATCGATCCTACGGAAGTGCCGCCGTACTTCTGAACTATCAAAGCCATTGATTACTTTCTTCCCGTTACTACAAAGTCCACGTTTCCATCCTTGATGCCATTGTGCCATCACTCCGGAGATTACTCCACAGGAAAGCTTCCCTGAAATCTGGATTCTTTATGACCGGCGGTTTTGCGATCTGCACCGGCCACATGCCCGCCACATGCCGGCTATATGCCAACTAAATGCCGACAAACCATATGTTGACCTTACAACGAAGTGGCAACCAATTCCTTGGCTGCAGTCAACACTTTGACGATGCCAGCGGCTTCAGGTCCACCTGCCATTGCCAGATCGGGACGGCCGCCGCCTTTGCCACCGACATGAATCGCCAATTTGTTGACAAGGTCACCGGCCTTGAGACGTGCCGTCAGATCGGCCGTCACCGCTGCCACGATGCTGGCCTTGCCGCCTTCGGCGGTGACCAGCACGATCACACCGGAGCCGAGCTTGTTTTTCAGCTGTTCAGCGGTATCGCGTACAGTCTTGCTATCCATGCCTTCTACTTGCGCTACCAGCACCTTGGCGCCTTTCAGTTCTTCGGCCTTGGCCAGCAGTTCATCGCCAGCGGCTGCGGCCAGTTTGGCTTTCAGCTGTTGTATTTCCTTTTCCAGGGCCTTGGCATCAACAAGTGCTTGCTGAATTTTTTCCAGCACGTTGGCAGACGAGCCTTTGACCAAGGCGGCGATCTGCTCGAGTTTGCGATCGGCGTCACGCGTATGCGCAAGCGCATTCAAGCCGGTGACGGCCTCGATGCGGCGTACGCCGGCGGCGATGCCGGACTCTTGCACGATGCGGAACGAGCCGATGTCGCCGGTGCGCTGCACGTGGGTGCCGCCGCACAGTTCGAGCGAAAACGCATCCTTGCCGGCACCGCCCATGCTGACTACACGTACTTCGCTGCCGTATTTCTCGCCGAACAGCATCATCGCCCCCAGCTTGCGGGCGGCGTCGATGGACATCACTTCCTTGCAGACTGCGGCATTGGCAAGTATCTGCGCGTTGACGAGATTTTCGATCTCGGCGATCTCGGCATCTGTCAGCGGCTTGTTATGCGAAAAATCGAACCGCAGATGCGTGGCATTGACCAACGAGCCTTTCTGCGTCACGTGGTCACCCAACACCTGGCGCAGCGCTGCATGCATCAAGTGCGTGGCGCTGTGGTTCAACATCGTCGCCTGGCGCTGGGCCACGCTCACTTCGGCGCGAACCTTGTCGCCCTTGCCGAGCGAGCCTTGTTCCAGCCGGCCGTAGTGCAAATGGTAATTGCCCTGCTTGCGGGTATCTTCGACCATGAAGCGGGACGCTCCGGCAACCAGCACGCCGATGTCGCCCACCTGGCCGCCGCTTTCGGCGTAGAACGGCGTATTGGCCAGCAGCACGACACCACTCTGGCCGGCAGTGAGTTTGTCGACAGTCTTGCCGTCCTGGTACAGCGCCAGCACCGGCGCTTCGGCAGCAAGAATGTCGTAACCCTGGAATACCGTTTCACCGGCATCACCGACCGCGAGCGCTTCCTGGGCTTCGAATTTCGAAGCGGCGCGCGCCTGCTGCTTCTGCACATTCATGGCCGCGTCGAAACCGGCCATGTCGAGCGTCAGTCCTTTTTCGCGCGCGATATCGGCGGTGAGATCGACCGGAAAACCATAGGTGTCGTACAACTTGAACACCACCTCACCAGGTATCACTTTGCCTTTCAACGCAGCGATGGCGCTGTCGAGGATGGTCATGCCATTGTCGAGCGTGCGGTCGAACTGCTGCTCTTCGGCCAGCAACGCATCGGCTACGCGCTGCTGTTGCTTGACCAGATCGGGATAGGCATCGCCCATCACCTGCGCCAGCGGTGCCACCAGTTTGTGGAAGAACGGTTGCTTCATGCCAAGGTGATGACCATGCCGGATCGCACGACGGATGATGCGGCGCAGCACGTAGCCGCGGCCTTCGTTCGACGGCAGCACGCCGTCGGCGACAAGAAATGCACAGGAACGGATATGGTCGGCGATCACGCGTAAACTGGTGCTGTTTGCATCCTTGGCACCGGTAACGGCAGCCGCGGCCTTGATCAAACTCTGGAACAAGTCGATCTCGTAATTGCTGTGCACATGCTGCATGACAGCGGCGATGCGCTCGAGCCCCATGCCGGTATCGACCGACGGCTTCGGCAACTTCGTCATCGAACCGTCCGCACTGCGATTGAACTGCATGAACACCAGGTTCCAGATTTCGATGTAGCGATCACCGTCCTCGTCGGGACTGCCTGGCGGACCACCGGCCACTTCAGGGCCGTGATCGTAGAAAATTTCGGTACAGGGGCCGCACGGACCGGTATCGCCCATCGCCCAGAAATTGGATTTTTCACCCATGCGGGTGACGCGCTCGGCCGGCACGCCCATCTGCTTGATCCAGATGTCCGCGGCCTCGTCGTCGTCGCGGAATACGGTGACCCAGAGTTTTTCCTTCGGGATGCGCAAGCGGACAGTCAGGAATTCCCAGGCAAATTTGATGGCGTCCTGTTTGAAGTAGTCGCCGAAACTGAAGTTGCCCAGCATCTCGAAGAAGGTGTGATGGCGATTGGTGAAGCCCACGTTCTCCAGATCGTTGTGCTTGCCGCCGGCGCGCACGCACTTCTGC
>DATJXP010000340.1:0-2542 GCA_035500035.1 Candidatus Acidiferrum sp.
CCGGCATGTCGAGAATCTCGACCCCATACGGCGTCAGGAATTGCCGGAACCCGCCAGAGGGTTTGCAGCGCGTGTGTGGCTCGAGGTTCTGGTTCTTGCGCGCTTCGTACAGTCCCTTGGCCCACGGTTTGAAGGCGATGCTCTTTTCATCAAACGCGCCGATGTTCGCGGTGGCGGCAGCTATCCACAAACCGGGTTTCTGACCGGGGGCAGCGCTGATATAGAGCTTGCCGTTGCCGTCACGCGGCGCCGGTGGTGCTGGCGTTGCTGCCTTGGGAGCGTCAGCAGCAACGGCAGCGACGACCGGCATCGCAGTCAATACCGCAACGGTGAGTACACGGCGGATGCCGGCGGTCAGGCGCAGTTGCATGCTATGCCCTCTGGTTACTGCAGTTGTTACTTAGCGGCTGACTGTCATGCTCACACCACCAGTGTGTGCACTGCGGCCATCATCACCCGGCGAAACCAGTTTCACCCACAGTTCATCCTTGGCTTTGTAATACGAAGTGTCAGGAGCCGCGCGCAGCGCGTCCAGGCTCTTCTGTTCCGTGCCAGCGGTGGCAGTGGTGAAGCCCGGAATCTCGACGATCACCCAGGCACCGGCTTCCAGCTCGATCAGGTGCAGGTCCATGGTCTTGCGCTCGGTAGTCGCCTTGAACTCAGTGTTGGCACGCACGTTGGTGCCCACCGGGATGCTGATCTCATAGCCCTTGCGGCTCAGGATCACTGGCGGCATGGCAGCGCTTTGCGGAGTCAAGCTGCCACTGATCGTGTCAAAGCCAAGGCCGCGACCATTGATAAAGCTCATGCGTCCGACATCGCCAGTGCAAAGTGCAGCGTTCCAGTCGGGTTTGATGTCGCAGGCTTCTTTATCATAGGCGATGCTGTTGTTGACGCCGTCGTGGATGATGACGAACGCATTGGCGCCACGGCCGAGCGAGCCGTCCTTGTCCCTGAACACCGCGGTTTTGTAGGCCAGGCTGCCGGCAGTGTTGTCGCTGCCCCACTTTTTCTCCATCGGCGGGTAATACACCGGCTTGGCATTGACGAACTTCACGCCCTGCACGGCATTGTTGGAGCTGGCGCCGAAGCTGGTGAACAAGAGGTGCGAGATCGCACCGGTCTTGCGCGTGGCGTTGTCTTGATAGTTCACGAAGGTGGTGTTCACCACATCATGCCGGTAGTCGTAGTACTCGTAACCGCGGATCGGGAAGTCCGGCATCATCGGTTTCGGCAGGCTGCGGCCGTAGGCTTTTTCCGCGTCAGTGCCGGGGTTGCCGATGTTTTCGGTCTCGCCAACAAACAGCGAATCGACCACCTGCGAGCTGTACTCGAGTTGACCACCGCCAGCGGCGTGGGTGAAGCCCATCGCGTTATCGGCAAACTTCACGTTGCGGAACAAATGCAAACCGCCACGGCCCCACATGCCGCCGTTGCGGTTCTTGTAGGTGGTGAGGTTCTCGAACACCGATACCACTGCCTTGCTTTTCGGGTCGGCGGGATTTTCCAGCCCGGTATGCGAGGCACCGGTTACGCCGAACGTGTTGTTGGGGTTGATGTTGCGGTCGAACATGAAGCCGTCGTAGTTCGAGTGGGCCACGTTGCCGGTGAACTCTTTGAACGGCGGACGACGCGGCCAGGTGGACTTGCTGGCGTCGGAATCCTGGAACGCGCCGTTCGGATGCTCGGGCAACGACATCCAGAAGCCGCTCGCGTCGGAACCTGCAGCCACGTTATCGCGGTAGGTGTTGTCGGGGTTGGTGATCCAGTAAGCCGATACCGTGTTGTCGGACGGCAGCAGCACGTCTTTCGATTGCTGACCGTGCGGACCACTCGCCTGCCGCTCGGCAGTGGCTTCGCCTGCCGCCGCAAGATTGGTGGGCTCGCACGGCTTGCTGGTGTGGCACTTGATCTGGATCGCCAGGTTGTGGATGTACTCGTTGCCGTGCTCAATGCCGTCTTCGAGGAAGAAGCAGTGGCCGACGATGTTGTAGGTGACGTTGTTCTCGACGTGCACGTAGTTGGTGCCGTGCACCGTCACGCAACGGTTGTAGGTGTCGTGGATGGCTGCGTTCTTGATGTACTGACCTTTGGCGTCGCCGACCAGATGCCAGTGGATCGGGTACCGCGCCAGCTCCAGGTTCTGGCCCATGCGATTGAGCTCGACGCCTTCGACGTACATCTTGCTGGTAACCATGGCCATGATGTGGCCGCCGAAGAAGGTTTGTGCTGCGTCTTCTGATGCTTGTACTTTGATGTTGCGCGTCAACAAGCCGACTTCGCCACGCTCATCGACATCGAACGTGATCTTGCCGAAGTGCATGTATTCCAGCGGTTTGTCGAGTGTGATCGCGTTGCCCTTGATGGACGCAATCGTGCGACGCTCGGCCTGGCGGGGATTAAAGTCGGTTGACGCCAGCACGATCTCGTCGCCCGCCTTCCACTGGTCAGCGTTCAGCACTTCGATTGAAGTAGCGCCTGCCTCTGCAGTCTTGGACAGCTTGGTCCACGTGTTGGTGCGGTTACCGTGCAGGTTCAACGT
>DATJXP010000341.1:0-13230 GCA_035500035.1 Candidatus Acidiferrum sp.
AGGTCAACGACAAGCGGAAAGTTGAGTCACGGAGTCGATCATTGCCCGCGCGTCCTGGTTTCCACTTTCATCAGACGTGTGCCGGCCGTGATGAACAGCGTGTGGGCGCTGTTGCCGCCGAACGCCATGTTGGCCGCGGCATCCGGCAGCCGGATGATGCCGAGCAGCTCGCCCTGCGACGAAAAGATGTGGATGCCGCCGGGGCCGCTGGCGAACACGTTGCCGTCTTTGTCGATCTTCAATCCGTCGGGTGCACCGGGCAGATGAGCTCTTACTTCCTCGCTGGCATCAGCGAATTGTCTGGATTCCAGCACCTTGCCTTGCGCATCGAGTGTATACAACTTCCAGATTGGCGCGCGCGGATCGCTGCTGGAAATCAGCAGGTGCCTGCCGTCGGGAAACACGCCGACGCCGTTGGGAAAGCTCAGGCTGTCGTCAATCAACGTCAGCTTGCCGTCCTTGCCGTAGCGGAACACGCCGCTGAACGGCAACTCGCGCAGCGGCGATTTTTCGATACCAGCCAGCCCGTACGGTGGATCGGTGAAGTACACGCTGCCGTCTTTCGCCAGCGCCACGTCGTTGGGGCTGTTGAAACGTTTACCGTTGTAATAGGTGACGAGCGGAGTCTTCTGCCGCGTTTGCAAATCGATCAACGTCAGCTGGCGCTGGCCGTGATTGGCGGCAAGGATGTGGGTGGCGTCGTAGCGCAGCAGGCCATTGGTGCCGGGCTCGCGGAACGCGCTGGCGTCCTTGCCTTCAAAGCCGGACGGATCGAGAAAGATCGACAGCAGGCCTTCTTCACGCAAGCGATAAATCTTGTTGTCCGGTACGTCGGAGAACAGCAGCGAGCCGCCATCGGCGTCGTCGATCCACACCGGCCCTTCCGACCATTTGAAACCCGGCACCACCAGCTTGATCGGTTCGGCCGGATCGATCAGTGCATTCAGCTTGTCGCTGTACGGCACGATGCCGGCATTCGCCAACTGGTTGCCAACCCGCGCCGACGGATCGCCGCTCGGCGGCGGCGACAGATCGACTTTCGCCTTCGGCCCCAGCAATTCGACGAGTTGCGGCTGCAACGCATCAGCCCACACCTGGTAGCCACGCACCGACAGATGCAGACCATCGACCGTCATGCCATCGAACAACTTGCCGTTGGCATCGGCGAGTTTGGCGTTGATGTTGAGGTAGCGGATGCGTTTGCCGTCGGCCAGTGTTGCCAATTGCTGATTGATGTCGTTGATGACGGCAACGACACTGGTATCGCCGTTCTTGCCGTTGCGCGGCGTGATGCCCATCAGCAACACGGTAGATTGCGGCGCCAATTGCCGCATCGTGTCGAGAATCTGGCGGATGCCAGTGACGACTTCGGTGACTTTCACCGGGCGCAGCGGATCGGTCACTGCATCACCGAGATTGTTGGTGCCTGCCATCAGCACGATGACTTTCGGATTGGCGCCCCTGAGCTCGCCATTCTGCAAGCGCCACAGGATGTTCTGCACGGTATCGCCGCCCCAACCGAAGTCGGCGGCGTTCCAGCCCAGGAAATTCTGCCGCCAGTTGGCGAGCATCTCTTTATAGGCGGGATCGCTGGTGCCCCAGCGACGCGTGATCGAATCGCCTGCAAAGTACAGGTCGATGCGGCCCTGATGCAGTTTGTCGATCAGCTCGATGTGGGCAGTTTTCGAGTTGGCGTCGGTGCGCTCGCCAGTCTGCAAGGTTAGTTGCGCGCGCGGGGCCGACATCGCCAGACAACAGGCCAAGCTCAGTGCGTACGTTTGCCACTGCGTGCTGCTGCGTTTCCACTTGATTCGCATGGCGTCCTCCGCTGAATTCACTGCAAGCGTATTACCCGCCACGAATGTGCGGGCACGGTCAATGCGTAAGCTGTCTTCTCCGCCACGCGCGGCGCTCCGAAACCGCCGCTGGCGGGTATCGTCGATGATGGCAACGCTTGTTTGCTTTGCACGTCCACCGCCGATGTCGGCTTGCGATTCGATACCAGCTTCACTTCCACCGGTTCGTCGCGGAACGACTCCACTACTACCGTGTTGTTGTCATAGACCATCAGCGACACATTGCCCGGCGCATCGAGATAAACCGGCAAGTGCTGGCTCAACGTGCGGCGGATCAGCGTCAGCGCCGGCTGCGGCAGGCGATAGAGATCGGCAAAGTTGTCGGGAATGGTCAGCACGTACAGATGTCCCTTGGCGTAATCGGCATCGTGCAGCAGCGGCCAGCCGTTGGGGCCGGCGATGGCGCTCACCAGTTCCCACGAATCGTTGGTCAGGTATTCGATTTGCGGAATCAGCATTGGCTGCTCGATGTGCAGCGGCGGGCCAAAACCGCCGGCGAGAAAATCCTGCACCAGTGCGCTGCGGCCGGTGGCTTGCAGTTCCACTACTTGATCGAGCGCGCCCTTGCCGAGCGCGGCCAACAAACCGGAAGTGATGACGACGTTGTTGCCCTTGAGGATATGCGCTTCGATTTTCTTCGCGATGTCCTTGTCGGCAGCGGCCGATTGCGTCAGCAGCACGGTGCCGGCGTCACTCGGAAAATCCGGCCGCAAATCCATCGGCAGGCCGATCATGCCGAGAAAGCTGTGCAGGAAATCTTCGCCGGTCGCGTGCGTCGGTCGATAGCCGGCGATGCCGACCGGTTTGCCAAGTTCACCCAGCACCTTATCGATCTGTTCCAGCGAGTAGCCGGCTGGCAGCGCCCACGTCGCCGCGCCTTTATAGGATGACTTCATCGCGTCGTAGTCGAAACTGTTGTTCGGCGCATTCCACGCCGCTTTCTGGTTGTCGCGGATCGGCGCCAGCAATTGGCGGAAGTCGAACAGCGTCATCTCCGGCGCCTTGGCGAACAGCGTCAGCCACAACTGCTCGGCGTAGCGGTCGAGCGGATTACCGGCGGCGGTATCGACCCAACCGCCACCGTTATGGCCGGGCCGCAGGTTGTCGAAATAACGGAAGATCGAATAACCGTGGTACGGCTGCAAATGCTGCGCGCTGGTCACCGCGTTGCGGGTTTCGGTGCCGGTGTAGATGCCGTCAAAATCGCGCGGGCCGTCGTACAGATTGAAGCCGAGGCCCTGGAAGTGCTCGTACCAGTTCGGGTACTTCACCACTACCTTGATCTTCGGATTCACCTTCTTCGCCGGCCCTATGATCAGCTCGCGACTGGCATCGCGCAGCAGCTTCAAGCGATAGTCGGTCCAGCGTTGATTGCCCTTGGCCTTGATCTCGCCTTCGCTCTTGCAACTGGTGAAGAAGAAATCGTCGAGGATCAGTTCGTCGAAATGCGCCGCGGTGAATTCGACGATCTTCTTCACCCACGCTCTGTCATCGGAATTGCTGTAGCAGAAAGTCTCGAAACGGTTCGGCTCGCTGATCGTCAGCGTGATGCCGCCGGCCACCGTCAATCCCTTGCCTTTGAAGTAAGCGATGGCTTGATTCAACGTGGCTTCGTCGACCAACTGACGGTCGCGGTGCGTCTCCAGATAGATCTTGCCCACCTTGACCTGGCTGCTGATGGTGTCCCAGCTCTGCTGCATCCACGCCGCATCCTTCATCTGCGCCACTTCGTAGTAGCGCGTGTAAACCGACGCGGTGAAATTGCGGTAGCCGGGCGCGGGCTGGGCCAGCACTGGTAGCGTGGCGACAACGGTCAGGCAGAACAACAAAGCGCGGCGGATCATTCCTGTTCTCGTTATGGTGGGGTGGGCTGCCGCAGCCTAAACGCTGGACTGCGGGCAGTAAAGCCGGGAAGATGCGTTCGTCACCGCAACCCCACCGCCTCTGATGTTCGACCTGATCGCCCACTCCTGGCTGACGCTGAAACTGTGGCTCGCCGCCCACGCCGTCGCGCCCACGCTGCAAGCGCTGCATCTGCACGATCCGTCATTGCAACCGGACGCCATCGCCGGCGCCGGCATGTTTGCGATTTTGCAGATCGCCATCATCGCCTGCGTGTTCCGGCCGCTGGAAACCTTCGCGCCGGCCGAACGCTGGGCCAACCGCGACATGACGAAGATAGACCGGCTGTACACGTTGATCATGCTGCTGGGCTTGTTCCCGTTGTTCAGCTACCTGATCCTGCAACCGTTCGGCCGGCTGTTCGAAAGTTCGGAGCAAGTAACGAGCGGCGTGCATGGCTTGCGGGCATGGGTGCCGTGGTTCGACCGGCACGAATACGTGCTGCTCGCCGTTTATTACGTGCTATACGACCTCACCTATTACGCCATGCACCGCTTGCAGCATTTGATTCCGTGGTGGTGGGCGCTGCACAGCATGCATCACAGCCAGCGCCAGCTAAACTGCTGGAGCAATGATCGCGGCTCGTACCTCGATGGCGCGTTGCAGTCGTTCATTCTCGCCGGCGTCGGCGTGGTGATGGGCATCGACATCGAGGACTTTGCGCTGCTGACGCTGATCAGCGAGCTGGTGCAGAACTTTTCGCATACCAATACGTGGCTGGGCTTCGGCCCGCTGTCACGCCTGCTGGTCGATCCGACCTTTCACCGCCTGCATCACATGGTGGCCGATCACGAAAAGCCCGGCTTCCACAACGTCAACTTCGGCCAGGTGTTGTCGGTGTGGGACGTGCTGTTCGGCACCGCGCTGTACGGCGAACCGATACATCCCACCGGGGTCGCCGACCCTACCGTCGATGCCGACAACGGCCGCAATCTCGCGGTGATGCAGTGGTACACGCTGAAGCGATTCTGGGGTTCGTTCAAACGCCGCGCCGGCTGGAAGCCGGGCGATGTGTCGTTTGGCGAGGATTACGCACCGGTTCATGACAAGTAAATGGGGTCAGAGCCCATTTCCCATGTTAAGAAGCAACTTGGCCAAGGCAGGTTTTCTTAATAAAAGAAATGGGCTCTGACCCCATTTACCTCAACCGAGTTGAATTCCCATGTCTGAGGCCTATATAAAACGGGCCAGTCACCACCCTCGTTCATACCCACCAACAGGAATCTCCCATGAGCGCACAGTCAATTCTGCAATTCAAAAAAATGCTGACCAACATCGACAACTGCATGGCCAAGGCCGAAGCGCTTGCCGCCGCCAAAAAGTTCGACGTCAACGTGCTGGCCAATTACCGGCTTGCGCCCGACATGTATCCGCTGATCCGGCAAGTGCAGTCGTTCTGCGACACCGCCAAATTCGCCGCCGCCTACTTGTCGAAACAGACTCCACCCAAACACGAAGACAACGAAACCACGTTCGCCGAATTGCGCGCCCGCATCGGCAAAGTCGTCAGTTACCTCGATGGTTTCAAAGCCGCGGATTTTGCCGGTTACGCCAGCGTCAAAGTGGCGCCCGGCTGGGCGCAAGGCAAATGGCTGACGGGCGAGGAGTACCTGGAAGAGATCGCCGTCCCCAACTTCTATTTCCACGTCATGATCGCTTACGCCATCCTGCGCCACGCCGGTGTTGACGTGGGCAAGATGGACTACATGGGTTCCATCAATCTGAAGGACTAGTCTGAAGCAGTGACCGCTTTGCGGTTGGCCAGCGCATACAGCGTCGGCAGCACGAACAGCGTCAGCAGCGTCGATGAAATCAAGCCGCCGATGACGACGATGGCCAGCGGGCGCTGGGTTTCCGAGCCGATGTCGTGCGACAGCGCCATCGGCAACAAGCCCAGCATCGCCAGCAGCGTCGTCATCAGCGCCGTGCGCAAGCGGTCCTGCGTGCCTTGCACCACGGCGTCGAAGGTCGGCATGCCGCTGTCGCGCAACTGGTCGAAGTGCGACACCATCACCACGCCGTTGAGCACCGCCTGACCGAACAACGCGATGAAGCCGATGGCGGCCGACACCGACAACGGCAACCCCACTACGGCGAGGCCGAAGATGCCGCCGATCAGCGCGAACGGAATGTTGGCGACGATCAGCGACGCGCTCTTCACCGAATTGAACGCGTTGAACAGCAGGAAAAAGATCAACAAAATCGAAATTGGCACCACGACCGACAACCGCGCCATCGCGCGCTGCTGGTTCTCGAACTCGCCGGTCCACACGATGCGGTAATGCTCGGGCAGCTGCACGTTCTTGCCGACGACATCCTGCATGTCCTTGACCACGCTGCCCATGTCGCGGTCGCGGATGAACACGCCGACCGACAGCATGCGGCCGCCATTCTGGCGCGCGATGTCCATGGCGCCGCTGGTTTCCGAGAAGTGCACCACTGCCGACAGCGGGATGTGCGCGCCGTCCGGCGTGGCGATCAGCGTGTCCTTCAACTTGCCGATGGCACGCTCTTGTTCCGACAGCCGCACGACGACGCTGTAATGCGCCTCGCCTTCGTACAATTCGGTGGCGGGCTTGTCGCCCATCGCGGTTTCGATCAGGTCCTGGATGTCGGCGACGTTGAGGCCGTAACGCGCGGCCGCCGGTCTATCTACCGTCAGCATGTATTGCGGCAACGCGCCTTCGCGGTCGATCTCCGCCTGCACCACGCCGGGTACTTTGCGGATCAGGTCGAGGATCTGGTGGCCGGTGGCATTGAGCGTTTGCAGGTCTTCGCCGAACACGCGGATCACGATCTGGCCGTCCACCTGCGAAATGCTTTCCAGCACATTGTCGTAGATCGGGCCGTCGAAGCTGCCACGCACACCGGGCAACTTGCGCACGGCAGCGTCGAGCTCATCAACGATCTGTTCGCGGTCGATGCCCTTGCGCCATTGATCTTCCGGCTTCATCGAGATGGCGACTTCCAGACTGTTGATCACCTTGGGATCGGTGCCGTCTTCCGGGCGGCCGGCCTTGGATACCACGACATCGACTTCCGGCACCGTGTGCAGCGCCTCGCGGATGCGTCTGGTTTCCTTGAACGCCTCATCGACCGAAATGCTGGCCGGCAGCGTCGCGTTCATCCAGATCGAACCTTCGTTCAGTTCGGGCAGGAACTCGCTGCCGAGCTGCGTCGCCATCGCCAAGCTGGCGATCAACGCACCGACCGCAATGGTGATCACCTGTTTGGGTCGCTGCAGCGCCCACGCCAGACTGCTGCGATAGTGACGCTTCAGCCATTCGACCATCCGGGTTTCTTCGTGTGGCAGGTTTTTGTTCAGCAGCAGGTACGACAGCAGCGGCACCAGCGTCAGCGACATGAGCAGCGAGCCGATCAGGGCGGAAGTCACCGAGTACGCCATCGGCGAGAAGATGCGGCCTTCCTGCCGTTGCAGCGTAAAGATCGGAATGTGCGCGGCAATGATGATGATCATCGAAAACAGCGTGGGCCGGCCCACTTCGACCGCGGCATGGAACACTGCTTCGCGCCGGCTGCGCGGATCCGCCAGCAACGATGGATTGCTGCTGAGGCGCCGGAAGATGTTCTCGACCACGATCACCGCGCCATCGACCAGGATGCCGAAGTCCATCGCGCCGAGCGACAGCAGGTTGGCCGGCATGCCGAGCAGGCGCAGGCCGACGAAGGTCGCCAGCAGCGCAACCGGGATGATGCAGGCAACGATCAATGCGGCACGCACGTTGCCGAGGAAGAACCACAGCACCAGCGACACCAGCAACGCCCCTTCGACCAGGTTGTGGAATACCGTGTGCAACGTGCGGCTGATCAGCCAGTCGCGGTCGTAATACGGTTCTATCCTGACGCCTTTCGGCAGGATGCCGTTGTTCAGTTCTTCTATCTTCGCTTTGACGCCAGCCAGTACGGTGGACGGGTTCTCGCCCTTGCGCATGTCAACCGTGCCGACGACGATGTCGTCGTCGTTGTCCATGCCGTTGATGCCCTGGCGCTGGGCGGAACCGATTTCGACGGTGGCGATGTCGCGGATGCGGATGGCGACGCCGTTGTTCTCGGCCACCACGGTGTCGGAGATGTCGGCGGTGCCTTGCAGCAGACCTATGCCGCGCAGCAGGAACTGCTGGGCGCCCTGCTGGATCACGCCACCGCCGGAGTTGGCGTTGGCGCGCTGCAGCGCCGCGTAGATCTGTGCGATCGATACCTTGGTGTCGCGCAAACGGCCGAGATCGGGCGTCACCACGTACTGTTTGACCTGGCCGCCCATCGACACGATGTCGGCGACGCCGGGCACCTGGCGCAGGTATTTCTCCACCGTCCAGTCTTCGATGCCGCGCAGCTGGCGCGAGTCGTAGCCGTCACCCTTCAGGCGGTAACGGAACACTTCGCCGATGGCGGTGGTCAGCGGCGCCAGCGTCGGCTGCACGTTGGGCGGCAGGTTGGCGGTGGTCATGCGTTCCAGCGTCTGCTGGCGCGCGAAATAATCGGTGGCACCGTCGTCGAACGTGACGACGATGTAGGCCAAGCCCTGCTGCGTATGCGAAAACATGTTGACCGCGTGCGGCATGCCGGCCAGCGCGATCTCGAGCGGGATCGTCACCTGCTGCTCGACTTCCTCGGCGGCGTGGCCGGGATACAGCGCGATGACGTTGGCCTGGGTGTCGGTGACGTCGGGGAACGCTTCGATCGGCAGATTGGAGAACGCGTAAATGCCGGCACCGACGAACAGCACCATCGCCAACGCGACGAACAACGGCCGTGCCAGCGACAGCTTGATCAGATTGGCTATCATGTCTTGCAGTCCTTAACCGTGGTGGGTGGTCTGCATGATCTGTTGCAGGAACAGCACGCCCTGATTGACCACTTGCTCGCCCGCCTGCAGGCCGGCCAGCACTTCGACCTTGCCGTCGCGCTCGCTGCCGATGTCGATCTGGCGCCGCTCGAAGCTGTCGCCGCTCTTGACGAAGGCGTAGTGGCGGTTGTCGAGCAGGTACACAGCGGTGGCTGGCACTTGCGGCTGCGCGCCCTGCTCGCCCTGCACCTGCGCGGTGATGAACATTTCGCCTTTCAGTTTGCCGGCGGTGTTGTCGGCGGTGGCCAGCACCTTGATCGTACGCGTCACCGGGTCCACGGCGTCGGCAATGCGGAAGATGGTGGCGCTGTAGGCATTGCCGGCGTCGAGCCCGACCTGGAACGACATCGTCTTGCCGGTTTTCAGCGCGGGCAGATCGGATTCGCGCGCATCCAGTTCGAGCCAGACGTGATGCGGATCGGTGACGACGAATTGCGGCGCGCCGGCCTGATCGTTGCGCAACTCCTGGCCCGGATTGATCGCGCGCTCGACCACGAAACCTGCGACCGGGCTGCGCAGCACCATGCGCTGGTCGATCTCCTTGCCGTTGTCGGCGTATTGCTTCATCACGCGGCCGGCGCGTTCGGCATCGGCATCGGCGCTGGCGGCATCGCTTTGTGCCTGTTGCAGATCCTTCTCGGCGATCACGCCATGCTCGTACAGATCCTGCGCGCGCTTGAGGTTGGCGGCGGCGAGTTTCTGCGCGGCGAGCGCCTTGCGGTAATCGGCCTGGGCGGAGCCGTAATCGGCCGAGTCGAGCGTCGCCAGCGCCTGGTTGCGTTCGACATGATCGCCGAGTTTGGCCGCGATGTTGACGACGTGGCCGGAGAAAGGACTGAACACGCGCACGGTGCGGTCTTCATCCCACACCACGCGACCGGGCAACGACAACGTCACCGCGGCGCCGGAGGCAACCGGTTCGGCCTGGATCATCGCCGGTGCCGCCTTGGCGAAGCGCACGGTATTGCCGTCGACCTGCGCGGTATTGGCCGCGGCTTCGGCGTTCTCGCTGTGGCAGCCTGACAGTTGCGTCAGCGCCGCCGCCAGCAACGCGCACAAACCCCATTTGCCGATCCCGTGATTGTTCATACTGCTCATGTCGTTTCCTGCCAGCGTGCTGGCGTCTGATTCCGGTTTGCGTCAACGCAGTCCGTTGTTGGCTTCGTTCACCGCTTTCCACGTCAGCAGCGCCTTGGCGTATTCGCGCTTGGCCGCCGCCGCATCCTGCAACACGCTCTGCAGCGCGCGGCGTGCGTCCAGCAAATCGGTGAGCCCGAGCGCGCCGCGCGAGTAGGCATATTCGGCGGCCTGCGCGGCGGCAGTCGCCTTGTCGACGATGGCATCGCGGAAGCGCAGCAGCCGCTCGCGCGCGCCGTTCATCTGCGCATCGATGCCGGCCTGTTCGGCGACGGCGGCCACGCGCGTGTTGCGCAGCGCTTCTTCGGCGATCATGTGGTCGGCTTCGGCCCGGCTCACTTCGCCCTGGTAGTGATGCCAGGCGAACAGCGGCACGCTGAAACCGACACCGACGGTATTCGGGTACAAACCCGGTTGCGGATAATGTTCGTATTGAACGTTGACGGTGACGTCGCGCGTCTGCTGCGAGCGCGCCAGCTCCACCGCCGCCATGGACTGTTCGTTGCGGGCTGCCGCGGCGCGCACGTCGGGGCGTTGATCGACACCGATGCCGGTCTTGGCATCGCTCACTGCCGGCCATTCATCGACGGCGACCAGGCTGGTGCCGGCATCGGTGGCGCCAATCGCCTGCGCCAGCGTCAATTGCGCGACCTGTTTCGCGGTGTGCGCGGTGCTGAGATCGGTGGCGGCACGCGCCACTTCCACTTCGAGTCGCGCCACATCGACGCTGGCGGCATCGCCGGCCTGCAACCGCAACTGGGCGGCGTTCAGCGATTGTTGCTGCAAGTCGAACAGCTTGCGGGCGATGTCCTCGGACTCCTGCGCATACTTGAGATCGTAATAGGCCTGCGCCAGCGCCATGCGGCTCGTACGCAGCGCGTCGTCGAAATCGGCAGCGGCGGCATGGCCTTCGGCGGTGGCGACTTTCCGGCGCAGACCGCGCTTGTCGCCGCGCTCGATCTGCTGCTGCAACTGCAGCGTGGTATCGACCTGCTTGTTCCAGAACGAACCCGGCCCGTTGCTGTGGTTCGGACTGACCGACTGCGTGTTGACCGAGAACTGCGGATTGGGCGCTTCGCCGGCGGTGACGAGATCGGCACCGGCGGCATCGACGGCGTATTTCGCCGCGCGCAACGCCGGCAGCTTGTCGCGCATCTGCTGCTCGGCGTCCGCCAACGTCAACGGCCGCGCTTCCTCGCGTGGCGGTTGCGCCTGGCAGGCAAGGGTCAGGAACATCATTCCATAACCGAGGATGGCGAGCGTTTTCTTCATAAAAATGCAGGAAATCTGGAGGAATCCACGCTGCGCTCTACGGCAGCGGTACCGGTAAAAATGCGAGCGCGCGGATTATAGGGAACAGCAGCTTTCGCCAACCTTTCACCTGTGAACCGGTACGAAAAATTTATGGGAGTTGCACACTTCGTTCATATAATGTTCAAAAAACCAGACGGCGTTGCGGGCCCGATCCGATGCGACTGCTCATTGTGGAAGATGACGACGATTTGCGTGCCGTTTTGCAGGGCGCGATGAGTCAATCCGATTTCGAAGTCGACACCGCGAAGGACGGGCTGCAAGCGCTGCAGATGTTGCAGGGCGCCAACTACGACCTCGCCATCATCGACCTCGGACTGCCGCAGATGGACGGCATGACGCTGCTGCGCAACCTGCGGCGCAAGACCTACAGTCTGCCGGTGCTGATCGTCACCGCGCGCGACGCGCTGGAAGATCGCGTCGGCGGGCTCGACGCCGGCGCCGACGACTACCTGGTCAAGCCGTTCGAATTGGTCGAGTTGGAAGCGCGCGTGCGCGCACTGTTGCGACGCCACCGGGCCGACCGCAGCGCCGAAGTCAGCATCGGCCCGCTCACGTTCACGCCGGGGCAGCCGCGCATCATGCTCGACGGCACGCCGATCGACCTCACTGCCAGCGAGTTCAGCCTGCTCGAACTGCTGGCGTTGCGCTCGGGCCGTGTCGTGCGCCGCGACGAGATCGCCAACCGCCTCGCCCGCAACGGCGAACCGCCGTCGGACGCGGCGATCGACATTTGCGTGCACCGCCTGCGCCGCCGGCTCGAGCCCTGCGGTTTGAAAGTGCGCACGCTGCGCGGTTTCGGCTACCTGTTGGAAAAACAGGAAGCCTCCGATGCCTGAGGTCACCCTCAGGCGCAGTCTTGCCATCCGTTTCGCGGCCGGCATCATCCTGTTGCTGGTGATCGACTCCGCCGTGAGCTATTACACGGCTTCGCATTTCGCCAACATCGTCTACGACCGCTGGCTGGTGGACTCGGCGCGTTCGCTGTCGAAAGCACTGACCGTGGACGCCGAGCGGGTCGGCTTCGACCTGCCGCGCATGGCGCTCGACGTGTTCCAGTTCGACGAAGTCGACAAAACCTACTTCCGCATTTCGTCGCAGCGCCAGGGTTTCATCGCCGGCGAGCGTGCGTTGCCGGCGGCGCAGGGCGTCGGCGAGCGCGATCTCACGCTGGCCGACGCAACCTTTCTCGACATACCGGTGCGGCTGGTCGCCGTCGTCGTCAACCTGCCGGCGGCGAACGACATCGCCACTGTCGAAATCGGCGAAACGCTGAAAAAACGCGAACAACTGCGCACCGACATCCTGCTGGCACTGGCGGCGACGCAACTGGCGCTGCTGGTGATGGCGCTGTGTCTGTCGTGGTTCAGCGTCGAGCGCGGACTCAAGCCGCTGACCGATCTCGCCAACCATATCGAAGCGCGCAGCTACCACAACCTGACGCCGTTGCCGGAACAGGGATTGCCGAAGGAAACCCGCATCCTGGTGCAGAAGATCAACGATCTGCTGTCGCGGCTCGAACAGGCGCTGCTGATCCAGAAACGTTTCATCGCCGACGCCGCCCACCAGTTGCGCACGCCGCTGACGGCAATATTGCTGTATGCCGAACGCGTGCAACGCGCGCAGAACCGCGACGACGCCAACGTGGCGCTGCAAGGTTTGCGCACCACCGCCGAACGCGCGGTGCGCGTGAGCCAGCAACTGCTGGCGCTGGCGCGCGCCGAACCCGAAGCACAGGCGTCGATCGAATTCACGCCGCTGGACCTGGCGAGCTTCGTCCGCTCAGTGGGTGAAGAATGGGTGCCGCGGGCGCTGGCGGAAGACATCGACTTCGGCCTGATCGTGCCGGAACAGGCGGTGCAGGTGACCGGCAATGCCTTCATGCTGCGCGAGCTGCTGTCGAACCTGATCGACAACGCGTTCCGTTACAGCGGCCGCGGCAGCAAGGTGTCGTTGACGGTGCATGCCACCCCGCTGCCGGCCATCGTCGTCGAAGACAATGGGCCGGGAATTCCGCCGGAAGAACGCGACAAGGTGTTCGAGCGTTTCCATCGTGTCGAGCGCAGCGGCCCGTCCGGCTGCGGTCTCGGGCTGTCCATCGTCCAGCGCATCGCGTCGCTGCACAACGCCACGGTCGCGGTGACCGCCGCCGAGCAA
>DATJXP010000342.1:0-10987 GCA_035500035.1 Candidatus Acidiferrum sp.
GCAGTTCGAGATGATCGCCCTGGCGTTCCAGACCAACCAGACCCGCATCGCGTCGATGCGCATGGTGCGGGAAGCCTCGATGCGCGTTTACTCCAACGTCGGCGTCGATGAAGCGTTCCATCCGTTGTCGCATCACCAGAACCTGCAGGAACGGTTCGAGAAGCTGGTGCTGATCCAGAACTACCACACCGCGCGCGTCGCCAAGTTCGCCGAACGCCTGAAGAAGATTCCGGACGGCGAAGGCAACGCGCTCGACAACTCGATCATCCTGTTCGGCTCCAACATGAGCAACAGCGACCGCCACAACAACGACCCCCTGCCGTCGGTACTGCTCGGCAAGGGCGGCGGCATCAAGGGTGGCCAGCACCTGCACTACCCGCAGGACACCCAGCACTCGCGCCTGCTGCATACCATCCTCGACAAAGCCGGCGTGACGGTGGACTCGTTCGCCGACAGCACCGGACCTTTTGCGGAAGTATGACGAATAGAATGCGCAGCAGAACGCGGAACAGAATGACGAGGAGCATGACGATGAAAGCCTTCAGCAAATTCATGCCCAAAGCCGTGCTGGCCAGTGTGCTGGCCGGTGCGGTCGCCACTGCGCTGGCGTCCTCGAGCCCGTTGACGCCGCCGGCCGACGCCGGCCCCACCTGGCGTGCAGCCGACGGCAGCACCGCATTGCAGTGGGCCGCTTATGGCGGTGACGTCGCCCGCGTCAAGCAATTGCTGAAACAGGGCGCCGATGCCAAGGCCGCCAACAATTACGGCGCCAACGCGATGCAATTGGCGGCTGAAATCGGCAGTGCCGAGATCATCAGGATGTTGCTCGACGCCGGCGCCAACGTCGAATCGCCGAACGCCGAGGGTCAGACCGCGCTGATGCTGGTGGCCCGCACCGGCAATGTCGATGCCGCCAAATTGCTGGTGAAGCACGGCGCCAACGTCAATGCCCGCGAAGCGTGGGGCGAGCAAACCGCATTGATGTGGGCAACCGCGCGCCATCATCCCGAGATGGTGAAATTCCTGATCGCGTCGGGCGCCGAAGTGAACACTCGCTCGAAATGGCGTGATTACCAGCGTCACCTCACCGCCGAAAGCCGCGCCAAGAACCTCGACACCGGCGGCCTGACGCCGCTGCTGTATTCCATACGCGAAAACTGCATGGAGTGCTTCACGCTGCTGCTGGCCAACAAGGCCGACGTCAACATGACCGACCCTGACGGCGCCTCGCCGTTACTGTTCGCGATCTTCAACACCCGATGGGAGATGGCCAGGACGCTGATCGAGTCCGGCGCCGACATCGACCACTGGGACAAATACGGCGATGCCCCGCTCTATGCCGCATCCACGCGCGCCGGCGGTGGCGGAGCCGGCGGACGCGGTGGCGCCAGGGGTGGCCCGCCTGCCGCTGCCAGCACTGCCAAAAAACCGGCCGATGCCGATGGCGTCACCGGTGCCACCATCGTCCAGATGTTGCTCGATCGCGGCGCCGACCCCAACATGCAATTGTTCATGCGCCCGGCCAAACAGCGTGGCACCGGTACCGCGCGCGGCACCACGCCGCTGCAAGGTGCGGCGGCGGCCGGCGACCTGGAAACGGTCAAACTGCTGATCGCGCACGGTGCCGACGTCAACCTCACCGACACCGACAGTGAAACGCCGATGATGCTGGTGATGCAGAGCCGCAACGAACAGGTTGGCCTGCTGATCATGGATGAACTGAAAAAGGCCGGCGCCGACGTCAACGTCAACGCGCAGTACCATCACCTCAAACGCACTCGCGGCGGCACGGCGTTGCACTACGCCGTACGTGCCGGCTGGAAACGCGCCATCGACAAGCTGGTGGCTTTCGGTGCCGATCTCGACATCAAGGACCCGGACGGCCTGACCGCGCTCGACTACGCCATGGCGCGCGGCTACATCCCGTTCCTGCAGATGCGGCAACCGGCTCGCAACGACCTCGCCGACCAGTTGCGCAAAGCCGGCGCCAAGGTGGAGCTGTCGAAAGAACCGGCATGGCCGCCGGTAGGCCCGCCGCTCGGTTACGAAGCCACCATCTGGCCCTTGGGTTCGTGATCGTTTTCCGTAGTTAACAATTCCACCGCAGGATTCCGCTGATGCTTCGTCGCAAGCTCTTGGCCTTGCTGGCCACTGTCACCCTCGCCATTACTGCGTCTGCGCTGCATGCCGCCGACGAGATCAAGGCCACTCAACTGAAACCCGGCGTGTTCCTGTTCCAGGGTGCCGGCAGCAACGTGGTGGCGATGAACGGCCCTGACGGCGCACTCGTCATCGACGGCGGTCTGCAGCAGAACAGCGCGGCGTTGTACGATGCCATCAAGAAGGCCACCGGTGCGCAGAAGATCAACACGCTGTTCGTCACCCATTGGCATCCCGAGCAGGTCGGCCTCAACGAACGGGCCCGCAGCGATGGCGCCACCGTGATCGCGCATGCGCAGACGCTGACCTTCCTCAAGCACAAAGTGGATTCGCCGCTGGTCAAGGGCGGCAGCTTCGGCCCGCTGCCGGCCTCCGCGCTGCCCAACCAAACCTTCCGCAAGGACGGCAGTCTCGATTTCGCCGGCCAGAAAGTCGAATACGGTTATCTGCCTGCTGCGCATACCAATGGCGACATCTACGTGTTCTTCCCGGCGCTCAATCTGCTGGTAGGCGGCGGCGTAGTGACCACCGAAAACTGGCCCGTGCTCGACTACCGCAACGGCGGCATCTACATCGGCATCGTCAAGGCGTATGAAAAAATGGCCGGCATCGTCAACAACGACACCGTGGTGGTACCCGGCTTGGGCCGCACCGAAACCGGCGCCGACCTGGTCAAGCAGCGCGACATGTACCAGCGGCTGTTTCTCGACCTGAACTTCATGATGAACAAGGGCATCGGCTTCAACGATGCCGTCGCGGAAAATCCGCTGCAGGGACATGAAAGCCAGTACGGCGACCCGTCGGCCTTCCTCGACAGCGCCTATCGCAGCCTCGAAATGGCCTACGTACCGGACTGACGCCGACGACTGGTTTCAGCGCCCCGCTTCCGCGGCGACAGCAGGCGTAATCTCTTCGCCATAGTGCATCACCATGTTGCCGCCGCTGCGCTTGCAGGCAAACAGGCTGGTGTCGGCTTTGGCCACCAGCGTACTTACGTCATCCACATTGGTCGGATAAGTCGCCAGCCCCACACTGACGGTGGTGGTGATGCGATGACCATTGGCGTCGAAACTGGTATTGGCCACTGCCTTGCGCAGCCGCTCCGCGGCCTCCAGTGCCTTGTCGGCCGGACAATTCGGCAGGATCGCGATGAATTCATCGCCGCCATAGCGGCAGATGATGTCCGACGCCCGCAAGCCGCTGCGCAGCGCGCGTGCCACGGTGACCAGCAACGTGTTGCCGGTCAGATGGCCATGACGGTCGTTGACCGGTTTGAGATTGTCGATGTCTATCATCAGCACCGTCAGCGGATAGCCGCCGGCCACGGCCAACTCGGACGACACTTTCAGCATCAGTTCCAGCGAACGCTTGTTCAGCAATCCGGTCAGCTCGTCGGTTTCCGCCAGCGTTTTCAGCGCCGACTTGCTGTTGTGGATGTCGCTGGCCAGCAACGTGGTGATGTAGGCCACCAGCACGAACGGCGAGAAATACAGCATCAGCTGCACGAAACGGCCATAGCTGTAATCGCCGACGTCGTTCACCGCCATGTAGAAATAGACCGACCCGATCAGCAGGATTTCCAGCAAACATGCCATCTTGCCAAGCGTGAGCGCGCTGGAAATGATGACGAGCAGATAGAGATTGGTCAGCGGACTGCCGACGCCGCCGGTATTCCACACCACGACGGAGATGAACAGGATCATGCCCCACGATTCTGCGGCCAGCTTCCAGCGCGATTGCCTTGCGTTGGCGTTGACGTAATGGAAGCCGAGCACGAACAGCGCGAACACCACCATCGCCACGACTACCACGATGCTGTAGCCGCCGGCAGAACCGGGCGCCACGTAATACAACAGCACCAGGACCAGCAACAGCCAGTCGATTTCCGCCAGGCTGCGGGAAAACCCCCGCAGTTCGAGCTGCTCGAAGTCGTCAGGAACCGGACTGACGCCGGCAGACGAAACCAACTTGAGACTTCTCATTGCACCATCCCTGCCCTTTCCCTGTCTGTTTCATGGAAACGTCGGTCCAACACCGGCTATTGCAATGAACGATAGCTGTCCTCGCTGAAACCCAACAACAGCTTCGATCCGGTATCGAGCAGCGGCCGCTTGATCAACGACGGGTTCGCCAGCATCAAGCTGACTGCCTTGGCCGCGTTGACGTCACTGCGCTCGGCCTCGCTCAACTTGCGCCAACTGGTGCCGCGCCGATTCAGCACTTGATCATGGCCAAGTTCGGCGCACCAGCGCTTGAGCAACGCGGCCTCGATGCCGTCTTTCTTGTAGTCGTGGAAACGGTAGCTGATTTGGTGCCGCTCAAGCCAGACTCTGGCTTTCTTCACAGTGTCACAATTGGGAATGCCGTACATCGTCACCATGGTGAAGGACTCAGCGCGCTTGTTTGAATGCGTCGTCGAAGAACGCCAGCATGTCGTGGATGTGCGGCACGCCGAATTTGGCGAAGGTATCGCGCGTCTGCTGGTCCGGCTTCCAATCGTAGAAGGCGTGCGAGGCGCCTTCGACTTCGACGTGTTTGACTTGCTGTCCCTTGGCTTTCAGCGCCGCCTCGTAGTCATCGACCATCGCCTTCGAGATCAGCGGGTCCACCGTGCCGCGGATCAGATAATGCGGAATTGCGCGTTCGGCCACGGCGGGCACGTGATGGATCGGCGCAATCGCCGCGAGCCACGACGCATCGCCGACACCAGGCTCGGTAAATGTCGATAACCCCGGACCCTTGGCGGGCTCGGCGAACACGCCGTAACTCGGTGCCGCCACCTTGATTGCCGCCTTGAGACCGGCGCCGACCTGTTCGGCGGTTTTGCCGGGCGGCAGGTAGCTCGGCATGAACTGGAAAACGCCGGGTTGTTTGCCGAAGCCCTTGCTGCCGACCATGTCGACCATCGTGGCGGCAACCGCCGACAGATGACCGCCGGCGCTGTCGCCGGTGACGGCAATGCGTTGCGGATCGGCGCCGTACTCGGCCGCATGTTGCTGGATGTGGGCGAGTCCGCCGAACACATCGTCGATCAGGTCGACCATGGTATTGCCGACGCTGTCGCCGTCACCCTTGCCGGCCCAGCGGTAATCCATGCTGACTGCTACATAGCGGCCGCTGCGCACGATTTCGCGCGCCATGCCGCGCATGATGTCCTCGTTGTTGGCGGTCCAGCCACCGCCATGGATGATCACCACCAACGGCAGGCCCTTGGCATTGGGTGGACTGTACACGTCGTATTTGAGCGGTTTGACGCCGGGCTTGGCGTACACCACGTCGCGCACTTCCTTCCAGCCGCTTAGTTCGGTAACCGGCAGGAACAACGCACCGACGGTCTTGTCGACATCGGCGACGACGCGATAGTCGGCATCGCGCGATTCGGCATAAGTCGGAAACATGCCGGGCAGCGTTTGCCACACGGTGTCGAGCGCATAGCCGGCCTCTGCCGTGGCCTTCACGTGGATGACAGTGCCTGCCGCCACCTGGCCGTTGTCGGGCAACGGCGGCGCAAGGCTCACGCTGCCATGTGCCGGTTTCTCCACCTTGATGGTGACGGTTTTGGTTTCCGCGGCGTGGCCGATGGTCAACCAGGCCAACGCCAGAAAAGCGAATAGCGATTTTGTTGTCTTGGCAATCATGCAGGAATTCTCGTAAACGAGGGCAGGAGCCGGCATTATCACCGACTTGTACCGGACTGCAACGGATAAGGAACGAGCGTCAGTTCGACGTCGTCTGCGGATACTTGTACTTCTTGCGCTGGACGTATTCGACGGTCCAGATGATCGGTTCGACATGCAGGTTCTTGTCGTCGCCGAGCACCATGCCGTCGCGGACCTGCGCCATCGCATCGAGGAAAGTCTTGCGCGCCGTTTCGATGCGGGGTCGCAGCTCGCTGGACGGCGGATACATTTGCTTGACCTGATCAACGATCGTCTGGTTGTTGATCCAGCCATCGACGCCATAGGGGCCGGCCGGCAGTTTGATCGACTGCTCATCGACCCAGTCGCGCAGGTTGTTGTTCATGCGGTTCATGCCATCGGTGTGGCAGGCGATGCACGAGCTGCCGGTGTTCAAACGCGGATCGTTGAAACCGCCGGGTGCGCAATACTTGACGCCGGCATCGCAGTTCTTGCCGAACGAGAAGCCGGTCTGGCTGGCAATGTTGTCCTTGGCATTGGGAATCAGGCGAGGATCGCGCACGATGTTGGTGAAGGCATCGACGCGACGCTGGTTGAAGGCGCCGGCCAGCATGTAGCCCTGCAAGCCGTTGGGCAGGCTCCAGATCATTTCCTCCGCCGACTGTTGCAAGCCGCCGGTACCGGTGTAGTGACGGCAATTGTAGAAACCCTGGATACCGGAATAGTTCGGCTGCGGATCGCAACCGGTCGGCGCGGTGCCGAACGGCTCGGCCAGCGAAGCGACGAAGCTGTACGTGTTCGCCTGCGCGGTCTTGCCGGCAGCGGTGGTGGCATTCCAATCGACGAACTTCGGCACCGGATTGGCCCACCATGGAAAGCGAATGTCGGTGCCGGCATCGCGATACACGTCGAAAATGCTGCGATCCGGCGTCGACAACTGGCCGGTGAAGACGTCGAAGGTTTTCCAGAACGAACCGCCGTCCTTCATGTCGGCCCGCCACAGCAGGCGCGAATCGACCGTGATCGCATCGAACACCGTCACGTAGTCGTACGAGTACAGGCCCTTGCTCTTGTCGACGCCGAGCTCGTCTTCGATCTGGTCGGTGTACATCGGCAGCATCATGATGGCGTTGTACACGTCGGGCCGCGTCAACGTGTAGATCAGCTGCGCGGTTTCGACCCACTGGAAATCGGCCGGCGCGATGTACTCGCCGGCCAGGTTGCTGCTGCGCTTGCCGCGAAAGCCGTCGATGTACGGTTTGATGGAAGAGCCGCTGATGTTGGCGCCTTCGACGTTGCCGTGCAGCACTCGCTCCCAGATGGTTTTAGAAAATGCAGGATCCCAACTGATGCTCTGCGCATAGTTATAGCGCTGGCTCTGCACGGCGCAGGTGCTGCAATTGACGACGATGCCGCGGTAGTCGTACTTGGGTACCTGCGAAAACGCCAGATCGTCGTCGGAACCGCCGAACAACAGCCGCGTCACGCCCTTGTTCCAGCCCCAGTAATCGCGGATGTCGAACTTGTACAGGATACCCTTGCCGTTGACGTCCACCGGATTGACGATGGCCGGTGCCCAGCGCGCCACCGAGTTGAGCGCCTTCGACAGCGCGGCCCGCACGATATTGAGTTCGTCGGCACTCAAGCCTTCGTTGTGCAGTTCGTGCATCGAGGTGTAGATGATGTAGTCGCGGTCGGCGGGGTCCAGCGTGGCCTTGTCGTCGGCGATCCATTGCACCACGTCGGCTTCGGCGATTTTGGTATCGGCAGCAACCAGACGCGGCGCCTCCTGCAGCATGTCGGCAATCTGCGATTTCCATGCCTTGACGGCGGCGAGCATGTCGGCCGCCGCCTGCGCGCAATCCGACTGCGGGCAGTTGTGGCGATCGATGCCCATGCGCACGACGAATTTGGAATTGACCGGATCGGCAAAATTGACGCGGGTCAGCGCATATTCGTGCGCCAGCGCCACGTTGGAATCGGAATGCATCGGCGCCTGCGCGCCGGTGCCGGTCGGGTTGTCGCTGTTGTGGCAGGTGGCGCAGCCATTGCTGCGCAGATACGGATACAACGTCTGTTGGAACGCCGCCAGCGAACGCGCCTTGTCGAATCCTTTGCCGGTGTCCACCAGCACCGGCTCGTAATTCATGCCGCCGCGGCCATTCGGCAGCGCCGCGTAGCCGGTATCGGAATCCTGGGGCACCACCGGCACCACGAGCGAACCATCCTGCAGTGCAGTCGCCGCGAGCATCGTGGCCGATTTCAGTTTGAACACCAGCGGATTGGCTGTCACGAGCTGCAACTGCAAGCGGTACTCGGCATTGCCGATCGTGACGTCGGGTACATCCACCAGATTGTCGGCGAAGGTGGCGGAGGGTTGGGCAGGGGCATTGTCCAGTTTGACGGCCTTGCTGACCTGGAAATTGAGCCCGGCCCGCGCTCTCGACAATTCGGCGTAGTAATAGTCGTTGCCGACCTTTACCGAACCGAGCGCAAAGAAGTTGCCGTTGATCTCGGCCACTTGCTGGGCATGCAGCCGCGCGCAAACCAGCAACGTCATGCAGGCAACGCGGGCAAACAGGTTTTTCAGTGAAATATGCAGCATGTTCTTGTTGTTCTAATCCATGCAAAACCGCGCCGAGTATAACCCGGCGCGGGTCCCGTCAACAGTTCGGCATCAGTTCGGCATCAGTTCGGCATCGGTTCTGGACCAGCCGGCCGCGAATACAGCGCCTCACTTCCGTGTGCGATACCGGCTCAACGCACCATGTTGCCGTCGTCATCCGCCTGCGGCGACGGCGTGGCGCCGAGATTGACACTCAGCGTGTGTACGCTGCGCACCCTGCCATCGATGTAACGGAACGTGTGGGAATCCGGCATGCCGTTGGTACTGTTGCCGAAGCGGCAGAACACGTTGATGACGCCGACTTCCTCATCGACCATATAGTCGCGATTGACGATGTACAACACGCCGGCCGGAATGCCGACTTCGCACGAAGCGTCCGGCTTGCCGTCGCGGTTGGTGTAAGCGCCGCCTTCGAGCCGCGCGCAGGGTGAACCCCACGGCACCGAGGTGAACTTGTCGGAGAAAAAGTCGAGATAGGCGTTGGCACCGCGGATCATTTCCGCCTGGTCGGTGTGCTGGTACTTCAGCAACGGATTCCAGTTTTCGTTCTTGCTGTACTTCAGGTACGCGGTGGCGTTGAACAACCAGTCACCCTTGTCGGTGACCAGCGAATCGACGCGCAGGATCTTGCCGTTGTTCATATACAACCGCGTGCCGATCACGTACGGGTGGCCGGCGTCGGTGACGATCACTTCGGTGAAAGTCTTGCAGCGGCGGGTATCGTGGAAACTGCGGGCCTGATCGATCTTCAATGCCGTGTTCCACAGCCCCTTGTCTTTGGCAACGTCACCCATGTTTTCGAGGAAGCGTGCCTTGGGATCGAGCGGCAGGCCGGAAATATCGCCCTTGCGCTGCGCCGCGACATAGGCGTCAGTGGCGGCGACCAGCTCGGCACGGGTGCAGGCGGGCTTGTCGACCAGGGCAACGTAAGGCGATTGCGGTGCCGGCCCTTGAGCCAGAGCACCCGCGGTCATGCCAAGCAGCAAACCGAGTGAGAGAATTTTCTTGATCATGTTGTTTTCCCGTTATGTCGTTGTGATGTGCATTTTGCCAACAGGTATTACCGGACGATCTGCGGTTCTTCCGAATAGCTCTGCTCGAACGTGCTCCAGCCGGAAGGCATGCCGTAAGGAGCGCGATGGAACACGGCTTCGATGCGGCGAATCTGGCCGTTTTCGATCTTGAACAACTCGGCCAGCTGCCAGGTCCAGTTGATGCGGGCGTGATCGAAGAAACCGAACGCGAACACGATGCCGCGCTCACGGTCCACCGCGACGAAACGACGATCACGGACGCGGTCGACGATGCCCTTCAACCCGGTCTCGAACTGCTTCTTGCAGGCACCGAGCACCGGCTTGCCATCCTTCTGCGCGGTCGTGATCATGCCGTTTTCGAAGCGCACACAGTCATCGGTGAACGGGTAGTACCCTTTCCCGTCATTGTGGGCGAGACCGGAGAAATAATAGTTTGCAGTCTTGATCATCTCTTCACGTGTCGGCCGTTTGGCTTCCGGAATCACCTCGGCGAAGATCGGATTTGGCGCGCCCATCTTTTCCACACCTTCACCTGTGGGCAGGAAACGCGGCGGCGCGGCGTTGGCGGCATTGGCACCACCGGTCACTGACGCCGTGTTGTCGGGACGGATGGCGAGCTGTTCAATTTCGGTAATTTTGCCTTCGACGATCTTGAGCCTGAGCGCCAGTGCGGCCAGTGTGCCCGGATTGGCAGGAACCGCAGCTCTTGCAGGGGCCGTAGCCGTGGCAGGAACCGCATCGATGGCCGGCGCGGCGCCATAGCGAACCGTGCCGATGAAGGCCACTTGCTGTACTTCGGTATCGGGGATGTAGAACTTGTAGCTGCCCCTGGCCGACATGTTGAACCACAGTCCTTCGTGACCAAGCGGAAACCGCACGCCGTTTTCGGTGAATTTGACGTCGCGCGCAAACAGGTCGTCGCTGACTTTGTGCGCCAACATGGCATCGAGGTATTTGTCCACGTAACCTTCGAGACAAGTGCGGTCGCAAGCCGGCTTGACTACCGGCGGTTGGGCAAGAGCGGGAGCGGCAGCAGCCAGAAGCGCCAGTGCTAATCCGATTTTTTTCATTGTTGTTTCTCCGTTGACGTTGACGAGGCAGGCGCCGAAGCATAGTCGCTCAAAAAACCAAAAAAAAGGGGCGCAGTCTCTCGACCGCGCCCCTCAGGGGGGACAACACTACGTGACTGCTTAGCCTTTGAGCAGCGACAGCACGCCTTGCGGCAGTTGGTTGGCTTGCGCCAGCATCGCGGTACCTGCCTGTTGCAGAATCTGCGTCTTGGTCAGGTTGGCGGTTTCCGATGCAAAGTCGGCGTCCTGGATGCGTGAACGTGCAGCCGACAAGCTCTCGGACGACGTCTGCAAGCTGGTCACCACCGATTCAAAGCGGTTCTGGATCGCACCCAGCGTCGCGCGCGAACCGTTGACCGTGTTCAACGCCGCGTCAACCGCCGTGATCATCGCGTTGGCGCCTGCCACCGTGCTGACGTCCAGCGTGTTGCCGGTTTCGCTCACCGTGCCCGCGGTCAG
>DATJXP010000343.1:0-9395 GCA_035500035.1 Candidatus Acidiferrum sp.
ACGGAATCCACAGCGCATTGATCTCGGCGATCTTGCCCTGCGACACGCAGAAGATTTCGCTGACGAACGACGCGCCCACCAGGATGTCGGGCGCCTGCTGCGGATTGCCGTTTTTGTCGACTGGCAGGCCGGCCTTGGTCAGTTCACCCATCGGATCGCCGAAGCGCACCAGGCTCATTACCGCACCGGTTTCGCTATCGACCACCGGATAGCGGCGGTCGCGCACCTGCATGCCCTTGAAGTTGCCGGCATCGAAACCGGAGCGGGCAGTCGATACTTTCATCTTGCCGATGCTGGTGTTGGTGTACAGGATGCCGTTCTCGCGGCGATCGGTTTCCGGCAGCAGCGGTGCCGCGATGTACTGCGACGTGCCGTTGGTTTCAAAGCCGCGGAAATACGCCTCGGCGGCGGCGATGATCTCGAACCGCGAGTTGCGCTCCACCACCGGGATGGTGCGCGTCCATAGTCGCGACGGCTGCGTCAGATCTTCCGGCTGGTGGCCGACGATCTTCGAATCGCCGGCGATCACCATCGCTTCCACTTCAGTAACCTTCTGGTTTTCCACCTTGAGCCGCAGCGACAGCAATGTGTCCAACCCGCGCTCAGGCACCACCGCATGAATGCCGATGCCGCCGGTTTCCGGGTCGTACAAGTTCAGGCGGTAGCGCGGCAGCCCGGTGGCTGTCTTCCACAAGCCATCGTCGCCCAGTTTCTTCACCTTGCCGGTGTCGGTGTATTTGACGTTGGGCGCCAACACCAGCTTCGACGGATCGTGCGCTGCCATCGCGGCGAAATAACCGTCGGCCACCTTGGCGAGACAGGCGCGGTCGCAGTTGAAGCGCTGTGATTGCGCCAAGGCCGGCAACGCAAGCGCTGACATCGTAACGATGATCAGTGATTTGACGGTAATGCGCATGTTCCCCTCCCGAGGTAAATGGGGTCTAAATGGGGTCAGAGCCCATTTTGAATATTAAGAAATCGGCCGTGCGGTCTTAACAAACTAAATGGGCTCTGACCCCATTTAGACCCATTTAGGTCCGGAAGAAGTGGTCGTTGACGAAATTCTCGAACAACTCCTGTTTGCCGCTGATCGCTCTCGTCTCGCCGACGGCTGCCGCGTGATTGCGCAGGTCGGCCAGTGACAGCTTGCCGGCTTCGAACTGCTGGCCGTTGCCGGCATCGAAGCTGGCGTACCGCAGCCGTTTGAACGCTTCCAGCTTGCCGCTCTGCATGATGCTGTGCGCGATCAGCAAGCCGCGCGCGAACGAGTCCATGCCGCCGATGTGGGCGATGAAGAAATCCTCGAGATCGGTCGATTCGCGGCGCAGCTTGGCGTCGAAGTTCAAGCCGCCATGTTTGAAGCCGCCCATGCCGAGCACCACCAGCATCGCCTGCACGGTGTCGTACAGATCGACCGGGAACTGGTCGGTGTCCCAACCGTTCTGTGCGTTACCGCGGTTGGCATCGATGGAACCGAGCAGGCCGGCGTCGGCTGCCATCTGCAGGTCGTGCATGAAGGTGTGGCCGGCCAAGGTCGCGTGGTTGGCTTCGATGTTCAGTTTGAAATCTTTTTCCAGCCCGTGCTCGCGCAGGAAGCCGATCACCGTCTGAGTATCGACATCGTACTGGTGATACATCGGCTCCATCGGCTTGGGTTCGATCAGGAAGGTGCCCTTGAAACCGATGGAGCGGCCGTAGTCACGCGCCATGGTCAGGAAGCGGCCCATGTGGGCGAGCTCGCGCTTGACGTCGGTGTTGTACAACGAGGCATAACCTTCGCGGCCACCCCAGAACACGTAGTTGTCGCCGCCGAGTGCGACGGTGGCATCGAGCGCAGCCTTTACTTGCGCACCGGCGTGGGCGACGACGTCAAAGTTGGGGTTGGTGGAAGCGCCGTTCATGTAGCGCGGATTGGAGAACACGTTGGCGGTGCCCCACAGCAGTTTGACGCCGGTGGCCTGCTGCCTGGCCTTGGCCAGATCGACCATGTGTTGCAGATGTTTTTCGCTTGCGGCCACGCTCGAACCTTCGGGCGCGAGGTCGCGATCATGAAAACAGTAGAACGGCACGCCGAGCTTGGTGAAGAACTCGAATGCGGCGTCGAGCTTGTCGGTGGCGGCACCCAACGGATCGCTGTTGCCGCGCCACGGCAGCGTGCGGGTGCCGGGGCCGAACGGATCGGCACCGTCGGCAACAAAGGTGTGCCAGTAGCACACGGCGAAACGCAGATGCTCACGCATGGTCTTGTTGCCGACCATGCGGTCGGCATCGTAGGCCTTGAACGCCAGCGGATTGTCCGACTGCGGCCCTTCGTACCCGATTTTGCCGATGCCGGGAAACATTTCCTTGTTGCCGATGAATGCCTTGGTGTTCATGCGCTACCTCCAGAATCAAATTCGTAAATGGGGTCAGAGCCCATTTGTTTTGTTAAGACCAGCCGGTTGAAATCTTTATATTCAAAATGGGCTCTGACCCCATTTACGCCCCATGGCGTGCCCTACGGGAACAGCGGAACGATCTGTTTCAGCGCGCGACGGTAGTCGGCGTAGCTGGCTTCATAGATTGCCGCCATGCGCGCATCCGGCTCGGCGCGCTTGCCGGCTGACATTGCCACATGTTCGGCGCATAGCTCGGCCAGCGTCAACCGCGGATTGTCCTGCAATTGCAAAACCCACAGCGCTTGCAGCGCGGCGCCGAGTGAGGCGCCTTCTTCGCCATCGGGCACGCGCACCGGCAACTGGAACAGGTCGGCGATCAACTGGCGCCACACCTTGCTGTTGCCGCCGCCACCGGTCAGTGTGATTTCGCGTGCCTGCAGCCCGAGTCGGTTCAGTTCGTCGAGGCCGAATTTCAATGAGAAGCTGACCGCTTCCAGCGTCGAACGCAGCAAGTGCGCCTTGCTGCTGTTGTGCGCGTCGAGGCCGAGGATGCAGCCCTTGGCGTGCGGTAGATTCGGCGTGCGTTCGCCGCTGAAAAACGGCAGCGTGATCAAGCCGTCGCAACCGGCGGGCACGCTGGCGGCCAGCGCATCGAATTCGTCGAGCGAGATGCCGAGCGGCTTGCGCATCAACTCGGTGGCGGACGTGCAGTTCAGCGTGCACAACAGCGGTAACCAGCCGCCGCTTGAGCTGCAGAACGCGGCGATATTGCCGTGCGGATCGATCACCGGCGTGTCGGAGTAGGCGTACAGCGTACCCGAGGTGCCAAGACTGATAGTCAGTTCGCCGGCCTTGACATTGCCGGTGCCGATGGCGCCCATCATGTTGTCGCCGCCGCCGGTCGAAACCGGAATGCCGATGGGCAAACCGTACTTGTCGGCCGCCAGCTTGCTGACGCCGCCGATGATGTCGCGCTCGTGATGCAGCTTGGGCAAACAAGCGGCGAGATCGCGCTCGTCATCGACTGCCTTCAGCATCGCCTCGCTCCACGCCCGCTTGCGCACATCGAGCAGGCCGGTGCCAGAGGCATCGCCGTATTCCATCGCGTATTCGCCGGTCAGCACGTAGTTGAGATAGTCGTGCGGCAGCAGGATGTGCGCGAGTTTCTCGTACAGCGCCGGATGCTGGTTGCGCAGCCAGCGGATCTTCGGCGATGTGTAGCCGGCCAGCACCGGATTGCCGGTCAGCGCGATGGCGTTGTCGCTGCCGCCGCAGCGCTCGGTGATTTCACGTACTTCCTGCTGCGTCGCGGTGTCGCACCACAGCTTGACCGGCGCCAGCACGTTGCCCTGCGCATCGAGCGGCACGAAGCCGTGCTGCTGGCCGCTGACGCCGATGGCTTGAGCCGAACTGCGGACGCTGGCGGGCACTTGCGCCAGCGCATTCTGCAAAGCACCAAGCCACCATTCTGCCTGTTGCTCGGCTTTGCCTTTTTGATCGCGCTTCACCTCGAGCGGAGACGACGCCGTGACGGCGATACACTTGCGTTCATAGTCGTAGAAAACAACTTTGAGACTTTGCGTGCCGAGGTCGATGCCAAGAACAGTTTTCATAGTTTGAATCGTATTGCACACTCGAAAGCCAGGGGCCGCAGCAGGTTCTGGCGAGGCTCGGAGGGCAGGATGCCCGGAGCGCCAGCGCCCATGGATGGCTTGCAGCGGTCGCCGGAACCTGCTGCGGCCCCTGGCTGTGCCACCAAACAACGACAGCGATCACTGAACATTCTTCAACCGCTCACGATTAGCAACGTAATCACCCGGCCCATCGTGCTCGAGATATTCAAACCACTCGAAGTCCGCCGGCTGCCTGCGACCACTCAGATCATGACAAGCCATGCCGACAAAGGCGCCGGTGAAGCTCTTGTGCTCACCGCGGCCGGCCTCGTCGGAAATCAGCGTGTAGTCGAGCACGTGGTCGATGCGGTTCCAGTGTTCGCCGTCGAGCGACCACGCAAACACCAGGTTGTGATGATCGACGTTGGCGCGCAGGTACACCGCCATGCCGCGCGGCAGCGGGATTTCACGGGCTTTTTCGGTGGGGTAGCTGAAGTTCCATTGCTGCTCGCCGAGGCAGCTGACGATGCACAAGTGCTTGTCGCCGTTATCGTTGCAGGTCACATGCAGGTAATGCAGCTTGTGCGCATTGTAGTAGCAGATCAGGCCGGCCTGCTGCTGGATAGTGTCTGGCTCGAACTCCAGCTTGGTGGTGGCAGTGAACGTGAACGCCTGTTGCCGCCGCGCGATCAACGACTGTTTGAACCAGGAGCCGATCGACTCGTGACCGTACAACCGCAAGAAACCGGGCCGGTCTTTCAGCGTGAACATCTGCTCGTCCCACGGAATCCGCAGCCATTGGAAATCGAGCGGCAACTTGCCGTGTTTGAACTCGGTGCGTGCCGGTGGCTGAGGCCATGGATGTGGCGCCAGTCCCTTCGGTGGTTGCACGGTGAGCTCCGGCTGGTTGCCACCGTGATGAATACGCAGCCAGCCATCGTCGCTCCAGTAACCTTTTTGTATCGCGGTTTCGCGACCGTGCGGGCAACGTTTCTTCGCCGTGATTGGACGCCCGCTCAAATGCACGATGTAGATTTCGCCGTGCTGGGTTTCCACCCAATCGCCGTGGCCGGAACGTTGCAGCGGCAACGACGCGTCTTCCTTCGACGTCAGCATGTGTTTCATCGGGTCGATCTCGTACGGTCCACGCAAATTTTTTGAGCGCGCCATCGTCATCGCATGGGTATAGCCGGTGCCGCCTTCGGCGGTCAGCAAATAGTAGTAGCCGTTGCGCTGGTAAATGTGCGGCGCTTCGGTCACGCGCAAATCAGTGCCCTTGAAAATGTTGGTGATGGGGCCGACCAGCTTCTTCTGTTTGGGGTCGTATTCCTGCAGCAGGATGCCGTTGAACGGATGCCGGCCCGGCCGATAATCCCATTCCATGTTGACCAGGTACTTCTTGCCATCGTCGTCATGGAACAGCGACGCATCGAAGCCGCTGCTGTTCATATACACCGGGTCCGACCAGCGGCCGTCGATGGTGGCGCACGTCGTTAAATAGTTGTGCATGTCCTTGAACGAGCCTTCGTGGCGTTTGACGTCGGTGTAGATCAGCCAGAACAAGCCATCGTGCCAGGTCAGGCACGGTGCCCAGATGCCGCCGGAGTCGGGATTGCCGCGCATATCGAGCAGTTCGGCGCGGTCGAGCGGATGCGCGACCAGCCGCCAGTTGACGAGATCGCGCGAGTGATGGATCTGCACGCCGGGGTACCACTCGAAAGTGGACGTGGCGATGTAGTAATCGTCGCCGACGCGAACGATGGACGGATCCGGGTTGAAGCCCGGAAGTATCGGATTGGTAATCATGCGAACTTCAGTTCCCAGCCCTTGGTCAATTTATAGAAGCGCAGGCAGATCAGCACCAGCACCGCGCCGACGATGGCGCTGCCGGCGAAGGCAATCATGATGCCTTGCAGCGTCGCGTCGCTTTGAGTCGTGTTGGCCTGGTAGCCGAACACATCCAGCAACCACCCGGTCAACGAGCCGCCGAGCGCACTGCCGACTTTCAGCGAGAACAAATGGCCGGCGAAGAACAGCGCCATCGCGCCTTTGCCTACCGTCTTCAGCCCGAAATCCACCGTGTCGGGAATGGTGGAGAACAACATCGGGATGAACATCATGTGGAAGTAGTTGGCCACCATCATCAGCGCCACGGCGGGAAGTACTTGATCGCGCGGCAGCAGCCATATCAACACGTTCATGACGATTTCGCCGATCATCGCCACCTTCATCACCGAGGTCTTGCACATCTTTTTGACCATCACCATCGCCGTCAGCGCGCCGGCGACACCGGCCAGCATCGGCACGCCCTGGAACAGGCCCTGCAGGTTGGCGATGTCGGCAAAGACGCCGGTCAGGTTGTTGATCAGATAATATTTGACGTAGTACGACTTGGCGGCGCTTTGCATGGCGCCAGTGGTCATGATCAGCAGTGTCGCCACGGCAATGATGAGCCACTGCGAGTTGGCGAACATGTCCTTGACGTCGGCCAACGGGTTGGTGGTGGGTGCGTTGGCGGACGGTTGCAGACGCTCCCTGGTCCACGCGAAGCAGCCCACGAAACACACGATGGCCACCACTGCCATAATAGCCATTGCCATCGGAATACCGGCTTGCTGGTTGTCGCCGCCCAATTGTTTGGCCAGCGGGAAGATCGCCGTGGTGACGAGGAAGCCGCCGACCATCGCCATCGCGAAGCGGTAAGTCTGCAAGTTGGCGCGCTCGCCGCTGTCGGCCACCATCACGCCACCCAGCGCCGAATACGGAATGTTGAGTGCCGTGTAGGCCACCCACAGCAAGGTATAGGTGATGTAGGCGTACACCAGTTTGCCGGTGGGGCCGAAGTCGGGCGTGATGAACATCAGCACTGCCAAAATGCCGTACGGCACGGCGCCCCACAGCAGCCACGGCCGGTAGCGGCCATATTTACTGCGCGTACGGTCGGCCATGGTGCCGACCACGGGATCGAGCACGGCATCGAACACCCGCACCACCAGGAACATGGTGGCGGCGGTGCCGGCGCCGAGGCCGAAGATCTCGGTATAGAAGAACAACAGGATGTTGTTCATGGCCTGGTACACGATGTTGCACGCGGTATCGCCGAGGCCGTAGCCGACTTTCTCCTTGAGCGAGAGACTGGGTTGAGTCATGGGGTTCCCCTTATTGTTGTTTGGCTCGTTGTTTAGCTAAGGCGCATCCGGAAATCTGAGCGCCTGATAATACCCGAGGTCGTGCTCCGGCGGGCGTACGCCGGCAGGCAGCGGCAGTTTCGACACGCTCTGGAAATACGCGATGGACGCATCGCGCCACCACTGCGCTTCGTTGCGCTGGATTTGCAGGAAGCGTTTGGTCTTGTCGTGGCGCTCGGCATCGACATAACTCTGCAAACCTTCCCACTGTTGTTGCATCGCTTCGACTTCGGCCACGCCGTGGTCGTAGTGATCGATCAGCGCCTGCCACACGGTCTGGCCGTTCTTCAGTTTGTGCTGCCACGGCACGTGATGGAACCACAGCAGGTACTTGTCATCGATGGTGTTGACGTCGGCCCATTGCGCCGCTGCCTGCGGGAAGTACTGCGCCAGCGCGTCGCTGCCGGTGGCGGTGCGATCGAAGCCGATGCCGTTGGCGTCGGCGCGGTTGTAATAGACCGGATTCCACTCCGGCCGCTTCTGGTCGTTGACCCACGGCGCCGGGCCGTAGTGATGGCCAGTGCCCATCTGGTGCGCGAGGCCGAGTGGTGTCATGTAATCGACCGCGGCCTCGCGTGAACGCAGCATGATTTGGGTCGCTTGCTCTATGAAAGCCGGATCGGCGGAGAACGTTTGTGCCAGCCACTCGCGTACGATGCGCTCGCTGCTGTCATACGGATTCCACGCCAGCCGGCCGAACGCGTACCAGTTGGCCTGGTTGAAATCGGAACCGCTCCAGTCGCGGTCGCTGCCGATGTTGGCGACGCCGGCGATGCCGGTCAGCGCGTGGTGTTCCAGCGAGCCGTCGGCGATCTTGGCCACGGTCGAACCGGCGCCGTGCGCGTAGGTGTCGGCCTGCAATACTTCTTCAAACAACTTGCCGAGATACACCAGGTGGGTGGCAAAGCCGAGATATTCCTTGGTGATCTGCAGCTCCGGCATCAACGGTGTTTTTGGCATCGCACCAAACAGCGGGTGGAACGGTTCGCGCGGCTGGAAGTCGATGGCGCCGTTCTTCACCTGCACCAGCACGTTGTCGGCAAACTTGCCGTCGAGCGGTTTGAATTCGCTGTACGCCTGCTTGGCGCGGTCTTCCGGATTGACGTCGGAATAGACGAAGGCGCGCCACATCACCACGCCATGGTGCCGCGCCAATGCAGCAGCCAGCATGTTGGCGCCGTCAGCATGAGTGCGGCCGTAGTCGCCGGGGCCGGGTTGGCCTTCGGAATTGGCCTTGACCAGGAAGCCACCGAAATTGAGGACGGTGTTGTAGATTTCATCGGTCTTGTCCTGCCACCACTTGCGCACTTGCGGGTCGAGCGGATCGGCTGTGTTCAAGCCGCCGATTTCCTTGGGCGCGCTGAAACGCGCCGACAGATAAACCTTGATGCCCCAGGGTTCCATCACCTTGGCGATGGCGGCGACTTTCAGCAAGTAGTCATGGGTGAGCACACGTGCATTGGCATTGACGTTGTTCAGCACGATGCCATTGATGCCGATCGACGCATTGGCGCGTGCGTAATCAGTCAGGCGCGGATCGACGTAATCCGGCAAGCGCCACCAATCGAAGATCGAACGCCCGGCGTAACCACGCTCGATCTTGCCGTCGAGATTGTCCCAGTGGTCGAGCATGCGCAGTTGCGTGGCAGGATTGCTGACCAGCGCGAGCTGGTCGATGTGCGGATTGGTCTGGAATTGCCGCAGCAATTCGAAGGTACCGTACAACAGCCCGACATGGGTTTTGGCCCAGACAACCAGTTGATGATGACCATTACGGGTGACGGCATACAAGGCAAAACCGTCGCCCTGTAGTAGAACTTCAGAGTGCCCGAACTCTGCGAGTCCGCGATCACCGCCCACAGTGAGGCCGATGGAACCATCGGCGTTCGCCGAGAAAGGATCGTACTTGAGCGGGCGGCCGGCCATGGCGCCCACTCCACGCTCCAACTCCTGGCGGGCCAGCATGAAGGTGGGAAAGAAATTGCCGCTGACCCAATAGCTGACGGCGTGCCGTTCCAACTGAGCGGCCAGTTCGCCGCTCAGTTTGGGATAACGCAACCACAACTCGTGCCCATCTTCGGCATGCACCAAACCGCAGACTGAAAGCGCCAACAGACAGAGCAAGACTTCAATTCGCTTCAGCAACGCGTTATTCCTGCCGACAGTCGTCACCCCCGCGAAGGCGGGGGTCCATGGATTCCCGCCTTCGCGGGAAT
>DATJXP010000344.1:0-6706 GCA_035500035.1 Candidatus Acidiferrum sp.
CAGCGGCAAGTCTACTGCCCAGACTGCGGTCGAATTGCAGATTCCGGGTGCAGCCACGCGGTCTGTTCCGGTAGCCGCGGATGGTAGTTGGCAGTTCATGGATGTGCCGATTGCTGACGGCATGCAGATGACGCTGAAGGAGGCCGGTGCTGCCATTGACAGCAAGCAGTTCCGTATCGAGCGTGATGTGACTTCGGGATGGTTGTCGGGGATGGCGCTAGATGCGAAACAACAGCGCGTCTATATGCTCGACAGAATGCTCAAGCAGATATCCGTCGTTGATCTTGCCAGCGGCAAGCGCAGTTTGCTGAAAACGACGCAGCAGCAACCAATCCTGCTGGAAGACAACCCGGTTGATGTCGCGCTTGATCCGGTGGATGGCAAGTTGATGGTGGTTGATGCCAATGCCGAGCTGCTGAAAAGCATCGATCTGCAAAATGGCTCGGTTGCGGTGGCCTTTGCCGGGCGACAGCAAGGTTTGCCAGCAGGTTCCTTCCACGACATTCATTACAGCAGCAAACACAATGAGGAGTACTCCATCAATACGGGGACTGGCAGTGTTTACGGCTACAGTCCGGCAACCGGAAAGGTGCGTTCGGTTACCGTGCTGCAACAACCGTCGGTGACGTGGAGTGCATTCACCGTGGATGAAAGTAATGACCGCTTGTTAGTGGTCGGCACCGGGGGCACTCTGTGGGCAGTCGATCTGGTGACTGGTAACACCATCAAGGTGTTTGACCAAACGACTGCCACACTATTGCATCAGGAATCGTTGACGAGTTCGTTCACGCAGCAACTTCAGCTGTTTGTCGGTAGAGGGTTTGCTTTTCAAACTATGACTTACGACAACAAGCGCGGACTGGTAATTGCAGCCTATGAGAATTTTCTGATTGCCATAGATGTCGCTCATGCCAGCTACTGGCTGTTGCAAGACGGTTCTGCTGCCGACGTTACGGCTCCTTTCCTGGGTGTGGACGACCTGGAGTACGATCCGGTCAGCGATCATCTGTATTTCATTGAGAGCAATTCGTTGTATTCCTGTGATCCTCAAGGGAAGGTAAGCCTGATCAGCGGACTATCTGACGATAATAGGTCTTTGTATTTTTCTCTCATCGATACATTTGCCCAGATAACTGGTGGCAACCTCTTTGTGGATACCCCAGTCGACTTGACTCCATTAAATTTGCCGCAGGAAACCACAATAGTTCCTTATGTGGTTTATGGGAGAGATGTGGCAAGCACCGATGGCAGGGAGTTTCTGGTCTATGACAGTGTCAAGGACAGGACGCTGTGGATTCGGAAATCGGAAAAGACTGCAGTGACGGGTTCTGTTGCGAGCAGCTGGATTCAGACACAAATGTTTGTGACGACAGACCAGAGGGAGGTCACAGACAGTGTGTATCTGGATCAGGGCTTACTTCGCTCTGGAGCGGCTGACTTGATGGGAGTAATAAGAGCAGCTGTGATTATTCCTGACAATCGGCAGGTGCTGCTTGCTGACGACCAACGGCATACGTTTGCACTCAATGCCGATGATTTCAGCGAGAGCGAATCAGCCTTCCAATGGCCGGGCGACTTCGCGCCTATCGCCATGGCCTACGCCGGCAATCGATTGGTGGCGCTGAGTAAGTCGGGTCAATTGATGATGTTTCCAGTGGACAGCACTGGCCCACAGTTTAATAACGCTACCCGCATTACCGGTTATGACACCAGCGATCTTGCCCCGGCTCGTGGCCTGGCCATTTCCGCTGATGGGAAACGCGCGTTGATTACCAGTAGCAACGCCCGCGCACTGCTGGAGATCGACCTCACCACCGGTCAGCGCACGGAAATCTCAGGCCCGCATTCCGGCACCGGGGATGGTTTTTCCAATCCCGGCGATGTGATGCTGATGGATCCGAATACTGCTTACGTTGTGGACCAGCAAGGCCTGATTGTCGTGGACCTGCCTACCGGCGATCGCGTGATCTTGCACTGAGGCTTGCCGGCCTTCGCGCTGCACAATGCTTCCCCGTTTTCTTAATGCACAGACCGGCCTCGGCGGCTTTACGCTGACGGCAGAAATAGGGGATCATCCCGCCCTTCGTACAACGCAGATCACCAACACCACGAGGGGATTTTCCACAATGTGGGAACAGAACTATTTGCCCATTCATGACAGTTTGTTTCTTTCGGCTCTCGTTGCCGCCATCCCGATTTTCGTACTGCTGACACTGATCGGCATCCTGCGTAAACCCGCCTGGGTTGCCGCTGTTTCCGGCCTCGCCACTGCCTTCGTCATTGCGCTGCTGGTTTATGGAATGCCGCTGAAACTCGCGGTTTCCGCTGCTACCTACGGCGCTGCGCAGGGCCTGTTCCCGATCGGCTGGATCGTGTACTGGGCCATCGTGATGTACCGCATCACGCTCGATACCGGCAAGTTCGACATCATCAAGAACTCGATCGGCGGCCTGACGGCTGACCGCAGGCTGCAGGCCATGCTGATCGCGTTTGCGTTCGGCGCCTTCATCGAAGGTGCCTCCGGTTTTGGAACGCCGGTTGCGGTGGCGGCGGCGATGCTGGCCGGCCTCGGCTTCTCGCCGTTTTTCGCCGCCGGCATCTGCTTGTTGGCCAACACCGCACCGGTGGCGTTCGGTTCCATCGGTATTCCGGTCGTCACGCTGGCGCGCATCACCGGTCTCGACGAACTGCAATTGAGCGCGTGGGTCGGCCGTTTGTGCGCACCGATTTCGGTATTCGTGCCGGCTTACCTGATCATGGTGATGGGTGGCGTCAAGGCCTTGAAGGGTGTGATTCCCGCCGCCGTGGTCTGCGGGCTTTGCTTTGCCAGCGTGCAGTTCACCATCTCCAACCTGGTCGGGCCGCACCTGACCGACATCGTGGCGTCGATCGCTGCCATCCTTGGCCTCGTCGCGCTGTTCCGCGTGTGGAAGCCGGCCGATACCTTTACGATGCCGGGCGATACCGCCGGCACGCTGGCGCTGCGGCAGTACACGTCCGGCGAAACGCTGCTGGCCTGGTCGCCGTACCTGTTCCTGGTGGTGTTCGTGCTGGTGTGGGGCAGCCCGCAGGGCAAGGCCTTCCTCGACAAGGTCGCCATCGTCTTCCCGTGGCCGGGCTTGCATAACCTGGTGATCCAGGGCGCGCCGGTGGTGGCGAAGCCGACTCCGTATGCCGCCAACTTTACCTTCAACTGGTTGTCGGCTGCCGGTACCGCCTGCGGTCTGGCCGGCTTGTTGGCCGCGTTGGTGTTGCGCATGAAGTTTTCCGACTATTTCAAACTGCTCGGCAAGGTGCTCAAGCAGATGGCGTTCTCGCTGGTGACGATCGCTTCCGTGCTCGCACTGGCATTGCTGATGAATTATTCCGGCTCCATCGTCACCATGGGCATGGCGTTCGCCGCTACCGGTGCGCTGTTTCCGTTCTTCAGCGCGTTGCTCGGCTGGCTCGGCGTGTTCCTGACCGGCAGCGACACCTCCGCCAACGCGTTGTTCGGCAACCTGCAAGTCGTCACCGCCAAACAGCTCGGCCTCAATCCGGAGATGATGGCGGCCGCCAACTCGGCCGGCGGCGTGATGGGCAAGATGATCAGCCTGCAAAGCCTCGCCGTCGCCGTCGCCGCCACCGGCATGGCACGCGCGCAGGAGAGCGAGCTGATGCGCTTCACCTTCAAGCACAGCGTGTTCCTGGCCTGCGTGCTCGGCACGTTGTCGATGTTGTACGCGTATCTGTTCGGCTGATCCTTCCGCCAAGCTTTATCGAGCGGCGCGTCACGCAAGTGGCGCGCCGTTTTTGTTTGAGCATTGCGAGTAGCCTGCTGCCGCAAGTGTCTCTACAGCCTCGCGCCAGCTTTATTTGTTGCAGCAGGCGTTGAAGATCCCAATGAGGCGCCCACACTGATGGTTCTAAGTTGGCGTGATGTATAGGTGTTGGGAACGCTCTGCAACAGGGGTGAGGCCGAGCGTTTGCAAAGCGTAGCTTTGCGCGACAGCCGAACGACACTCGGCTTTGCCGAGTGGCTGGTGGTTGCAGAGCGAGCCCCCATGGATGGGTTCACGGCGTTTCCCAACACCTACACACCACGCCAGCGTGCGCTGAGATCGATAGGCGCCGCTCCAGGACCCGATCAAACCTTCAACGAGAACGGCGTGAAGTTGGTCTGATCGTCGAAGTAATCCTCGCCCTCGGCTTTCTTCAACCAACCGACGATCAGGTAAGTCACCGGCGTCATCACGATCTCCACCGTGATCTTGAAGCCCCAGTTGAACACGATCACCGCAAACAAGGTATCGAAGCTCCAGATACCGGCGAAGGCCACCGGATAGAACAACAGGCTATCGACCGCCTGGCCGACGATGGTCGAACCGACCGTACGCGTCCACAGCATGCGCCCTTGGGTCCACAGTTTCATCTTGGCAAGCACGTACGAGTTGACGAAATCACCGGCCCAGAACGCGACGATCGACGCCAGCACGATGCGCCAGGTGTTGCCGAAGATCACTTCCACTGCCGGTTGCACCTGTTGATTGAACGGCTCGGCCGGCGACGGCGGCAGATGCACGATGACCCATGCCATGATCGACGCGAAGATCATCGCGCCGAAGCCGGCCCAGATCACCTTGCGCGCCCGCGCGTAGCCATACACTTCGGTCAGCACGTCGCCAAAGATGTAGCCGAGCGGGAAGAACAGGTTGCCGGCACCGAAACTCAGGTTCTCGCCCAGCAGCGGCAGCTTGAATGGAAAGGTGACGTAACCGACCTTGGCCGGGCCTATAAGGTTCGAACACAGCAGCACGGTGACGAAAGCCGCCATCAACAGGTCGTAGTAGCGGTACTGGCGCGGGGCTGGTGTCATGGGTTGTCGCTCGCGATGGGCAGTGGGTTGAGTATGGCTCAGCCGGCGGCAAAAAGCCGGTTGATTTGTTGCGGCAAGCCGTCGATGCCATCGACGTTGATGCCGAACACCTGCTGTAACGCCTGCATCGCTTCGGTCGGCGACGCCAGTTCGCGATGCTGCGAAGGCCGGCCGTGGCGATGGTAGCTGAGCCGTTTGTTCAACAGCGCGTGGCGGCCCAGCGCGTCGGGGCGGGCGGCGATCAGATCGTGGCGGAAGCGCGAGTCGGGATGATTGGCCACCACGTAGTTGGCCATGTCGTAATCGGCCGTGATCTGGCGCGTCAGGCTGAAGCTGAATTGCGGCGTCCAGTCGCCATTCACCTGCGCGCTGACGATGAACTCGTCGTCCAGCGGTTTCACCAGCCACGGTTCGTGCGGCGTTTCTTGCGGTTCGCGGCTGTCCAGTTGCAGCGGTGCCGTCATCGTCATGCCGCCATAACCGACGTCGACCAGCCAGCGCGTCGAATCGAGCGTCACCAGCAATACCTTGTGCGTGCGCGGCAGCTGCCGTTCCGGAATGATGACGCGTGCCGCCATCAGTTGCACCTTGAAGCCCACCGTCAGCAGCACTCGCGCGAACAACTGGTTCTGCTCAAAACACCAGCCGCCGCGGCGTTCGGTCACCAGCTTGGCGAACACGGCGTCGGGATCCAGCGACGGCGTATGGTCGCACCAGCTGTCGAGGCTTTCGAAGGCGATGGCCTGCGGATGCAGACGATGCAGCGTGGCCAGCGTGTCGTAATCGGCTGCCTGCCGTTCGGAGTAGCCGATGCGGATGAAGTAGCGGTCGAGACGGGGCGTGTCCAGCAAGGGGTAACTCATGAAGCGCCGTTCCTGTCTATGGTAGAGTCCCCGCCATGTTACTCAACAAGCTCATGCTGAAACCACGCAGTATCCTGCAATTGACGGTGACCGGTTTCCTCACCGTGGCCGGGATACTGATCGTCGCGCTGTTCATCACGGCACGGCAGATCGACGATCTGGGCGGGCGCAACGAACGGGTGTTGAACCAGTCGGCCGATGGCACCGAAACCGCCCGCATCATCATCGAACAGGCGACGGCGATGGAACGCAACGCACGCCAGTTCCAGGTGATCGGCGATCGCAACTATCTGAAGGTCTATCGCGAGCGGCAACAGAGTTTCGCCACTGCCGCGGCGCGCATGCAAGCGCTTGGTCTCGATACCGGCATCGACGACACGGTAAAGCAGATGCTGGCCGACGAAAGCGAGTCCTTCCAGAAGGTGCAAGGCGGCTCGTCGCAGGAAACCATCCAGAACAACTATCAGTCTCTGCGCGACAAGGCGTCGCAGCTCAGCGACATGGTAGGCGATTGGACCGCGGCGCAGCTGACGGCGATCCGCCAGGAAACCGAGCGCACGCAGGAGCTGCTGCGCAACCAGGCCATCGTGCTGGCGGCAGTGGCGCTGGCGCTGGCGGCGCTGTTCACGCGACTGATCACGCGGCCGCTGGGTCAGCTCGAAACCGCGATCAACCGGCTCGGCAGCGGCAGTTACGATGCCGGCATCGCCGTGGACGGGCCGGCGGACTTGCGGCACCTCGGCGACAGCCTCGACTGGTTACGTAGCCGCCTGCAAAAGCTGGAGCAGCAACGTACGGCATTTTTCCGGCACGTGTCGCACGAACTGAAGACGCCGCTGGCGTCGATCCAGGAAAGCGTGGCATTGCTGCGCGACGGCGTGGCCGGCCCGGTCAATGCCGAACAATTGCAACTGCTGGCGATCAACAACAACAATTGCCAGCGCTTGCAAGCTCTCATCGACGAGTTGTTGCGCTACCACCGCGAAAT
>DATJXP010000345.1:0-2309 GCA_035500035.1 Candidatus Acidiferrum sp.
CACCGATCATCGCGACGACCGCAGCGACGTGCTGAACCTGCAGGTGCGTTCGCGCAGTGGCCAGATGGTGCCGCTGTCGGCCATGGTGAACCTGAAGGAAGACTCCGGCCCCACGCGCGTCGTGCGTCACAACCTGTTCCCGACTGCCGACGTGCGCGGCGCGCCGACGCCGGGCTATTCGTCGATCCAGGCCTTGCTGGCGATGGAAAAACTGGCGAAGGAAGTGCTGCCGCAGGGCATGAGCTTCGAGTGGACCGACATGTCGTACCAGGAACGTACCGCCGGCGACACCGGCCTCTATGTGTTCGGCGCCGCGGTAGTGTTCGTGTTCCTGGTGCTGGCGGCGCAGTACGAAGCCTTCATGCTGCCGTTGTCGGTGATCCTGATCGTGCCGATGTGTTTGCTGGCCGCCATTCTCGGCGTCAACCTGCGCGGCATGGACAACAACATCCTGACTCAAGTGGGGCTGGTGGTGCTGATTGCATTGGCGGCGAAGAACGCGATCCTGATCGTCGAATTCGCGCGCCAGTACGAAGAACGCGACGGCATGTCGCGGTTCGACGCCGCCGTTGCCGCCGCCCGTACGCGCCTGCGGCCGATCCTGATGACGTCGTTCGCGTTCATCCTCGGTGTGCTGCCGTTGGCGATTGCGCTCGGCCCCGGCTTCGAGATGCGGCGCGCGCTCGGCACTGCCGTGTTCTTCGGCATGCTGGGAGTGACGGTGTTCGGCCTCGTCTTCACACCGGTGTTCTACATCGTTTGCCGCGCGTTTTCGGCACGCAAGCAGGGCACGGCGCCATCGGCCGCGGCACCGCACGGAGGTCAGTCATGAAGACGAACTTCGTTGCGCTCTCGGCGTTGACCGCTGCACTGTTGCTGGCCGGTTGTGCCGTGGGCCCCGATTACAAGTCGGCGCTGACGCAAGCGCCGGCGCAAACTCCTTTCATCAATGGCAAGGCAGCGACACTGGGCACTGATGCAGTACCAACCGACTGGTGGAAGCTGTACCGGGATCCCGCACTCGATGCCTTGGTAGAGCAATCGTTGCAGGCCAACGCCGATCTGCGCTCGGCTGCCGCCAACATGGAACGCGCCGAAGCGCAGTGGCGCGAGAGTCGCGTGCAGCAGTTGCCGACGACGACGGTGACCGCTGGCGAAACCTGGAGCCGGCAGGTGCTGTTCCTCGGTGCTTCGCCGCTGTCGGTGGAAAACGATATCTACAACGTCAATCTCGGCATTGCCTACCAGGTGGATCTGTTCGGCAAGGTGCGGCGTGCCATCGAAGCCGCGCGCGCCGACACCGATGCCGTGCGTGCCGCGTTCGAAGCGACTCGCATCAGCGTGGTGGCCGCCACCGTGCGCAACTATGTCGGTGCCTGCCATGCCAATCACCAGTTGGAGATCGTGCAGCAGAACCTCGAACTGCAGCAGCAGCGCCTGCAGTTGACGCAGAAATTGCTCGACGCCGGCCGCGCCAACGCGCTGCAACTGGCGACCATCGCCGCGCAGGAAGCGCAGACACGCGCGCTGCTGCCGCAATTGCAGGCCCGGCGCGATGCCACGTTGTATCAACTGGCCGCATTGCTTGGACGTACGCCGAAAGACGTGCCGCCGGCCGCGGTTGCCTGCAAGGCGGCACCGGTGATCGCCAGCGCGATGCCGGTGGGTGACGGCGCGCAATTGCTGCATCGCCGCCCCGACGTGTTGCAGGCCGAGCGTGCGCTGGCCGGTGCCACTGCGCGGGTAGGGCTGGCCACCGCCGATTTCTATCCCACGGTGTCGCTCGGCGCCGGCATCGGTTCGTCGGCGAAAACACTCGACACGCTGTTCACCGGCAACAACCAGACGTGGAATTACGGCCCGGCGATCAGCTGGAGCTTCCCCGTCATCAACGGTACGCGGGCGCGCGTGCAAGAAGCGGAGAAATCGGTGGATGCCGCCGCCGCGCACTTTGACGGCGTCTGGCTGAATGCGCTGCGCGAAACCGAAACCGCGCTGGACGCCTACATCAAAAGCCTCGAGCGTCGCGCCGCGCTGGCGGACGCCAGCAAGAGCAGCGACGAAGCGGCGCGGTTGACGCAGTTGCGCTTCGATGCCGGCAAGCAGAGCTATCTCGATCTGTTGCAGGCCGAACTCACCGCCGCCGATGCCCGCACCAATCTCGCCGCCGGCGAAGCCGACGTGACCGGCTTGCAGGTCGATCTGTTCCTGGCGCTCGGTGGGGGGTGGGCTGGGATTTGAGTTAGCCCATTTCTTTTTGGTACAGCGCTGGCCAATCGCTTGCGCTCCCCGATCACGCATCCGTCGCT
>DATJXP010000346.1:0-3019 GCA_035500035.1 Candidatus Acidiferrum sp.
GGGTCTTTTATATTGGGATCGAGATCGGCCCATGTGTGGCTGTACGGGAAAGTATTAGTCTGCAAGTAGGCAGTGGTCCAGCGGCCGGCATTCTCGGCGACGAACCGTTTCCACTCGCTACCCCAACGTTTCTGCACTTTGCCGAACAGCGGCATCGTGGCGGCACCGATCGGATGTTTCTCGGTGTAAGCGTGCATCGACGAACCGCCGATGAAACCGAGACCTTTATGATCGAAGTTGTCATCGGCCCAGTCATCCACCATCACGCCCTGGGCGATGGCGCCATACCAGATATTCAGATCGAACGGGAACAGCGCCGAAACGACGACACCGGCCTGGATGTCCCAATGCCCGAAATGATGTTTGCCGACCTGGCCGCGATTGTTGCCGATGCCGTTGGCATGGAAGCTCGAGCGCGACAGCAGCAGCAAACGCATGTTCTCGTATGCGTAGGTGCCAAGCAGCACGGCACGCGCCGGCTGAAAATATTCTTCGCCACCGCGCAGATAAGTGACGCCAATGGTCTTGCCGCTGTTGTCGGTTTCGATCCGGCGCACGTTGGCGTTGTCGACGACGGTCAGGTTGCCGGTACTCATCGCACGTGGAATCGTGGTGACGTCGGTCGAGCTCTTGGCACGGATGTGACAACCGCCACGATCGCACCAGCCGTGGAACGCGCAACCGGTACGCCCCTGGTACGGCTGTGAGTTGATCGCCGCCGGGCCGCGATACGGATGCCAGCCGAGCGAACGTGCGGCAGCCGTCATGTGATCGACGAAATCGCAAGAACGCAGCGGCGGCATCGGATATTCGCGCTTGCGCGGGCCTTCGAAAATATTGCCGACCGGATCGATCCTGCCCTGGATGTTACCGGCCTTGCCACTGACGCCGACTTCGTACTCGATGTGGTCGTAGAACGGTTCCAGGTCCTCGTAACGCAGCGGCCAATCTTCGACCGTGGAACCTTCGGGCAGGTAGGACGCGCCGTAGCGTTTGATGGTCGCGCTTTTGACCTGGAAGTCCCAGGGATTCAACCGCCAGCTCTGCGCGTGGTAATGAATCGACGTGCCACCGACGGCATTCATCATCGGATGCCGCGGTTGCTGTTTCGCCACTTCGGTCGGCGACGTGCGGAACGTCGGCACTTCGTTGGCCACCTTGTTGCCGGTAGTGACGAGCTGCCGCACGTTGTTGTGGATTTCGTCCGGCTTGTAATCCTGGCCGGGATTCATCCAGGTGCCCGCTTCGAGTCCTATCACCTTGAGCCCGGCCCAAGCCAATGGCAGAACCGCGACGCCGCCCGCTGCGCCGAGGCCAACCACGGCAACGTCGATTTCCGGCAGCCTAGTGGCCATCGTGTTCGGCTCCGTAGCCGGATGTATGCAGTGGCTCCATGCGCACGCGCATCTTCTGCATCTCCGGCGTGCTGACCAGCACCGCGCCCGGATAACCGATCAAATCCCAGCCTATGAATGCGCGATTACCGCCGTAATACGGATCGCTGAGCAAACCTTCGAGAATGAGACGGTATAGCCGGTTGAACAACACGGCACCATTGGGCACCTGCAGCAACTGATCCATTTCCAGTTCGGTCAGGATGCCATCCTGCTGTGCGGGCGTCAGTGATGCGAACTCGATGGAATGGCGTTTGAAAGCCACTTCGTTGATCGCAGTCAGCCCCGTGCGCAGCAGTGGCAAATCACCCTGGTTCCATTCGGCAAGACTGTGATTGATATAGTGAGTGGCACCGGCGTCGCCTGCACCCGGACCCAACTCATCAGGCGGCACGATGCGGTTGGCGATGGCGGTGAGAACTTTGTCGTTGTCGTAGCCGAGCGGCGTCATCACGCTCGGGAGCGCCTGTTTCGGCGTAGAAGTGCAAGCATCGACCAGCGGTATCAGTGCCATCGCACCGGCTTTGACGCCAGTTCCCAGCAAATCCCTGCGTTTCATCGGGCGGCCGCCTGGTGGGCGTTGGCCGGACTCTTTGCTCATACGCCCTCCCGTCGATCAGGATTGAATCTGGTCGCGGCCTCCTTCTTTGGCCTTGTACAGATTCTGATCGGCACGGGCAAGCAACTGGTCGAGCGTGTCGCCGGCCACTGCTTCTGCCACACCCATGCTGACGGTGACGGGCTGGCCCGGCAGCAACGCCGCCCAATCGTGGCTGATCAGGTTCTGGCGCAGACGTTCCCCGAGAATGCGTGCCTTGGCAGCATTGGTATTGGGATACACGATGACGAATTCGTCGCCGCCGATGCGGGCAGTGAGATCGGAACCACGCGAGGAATCCGCCAGTATGTTGCCGATCTGGCGCAGCGCATGATCGCCCACTTGGTGCGAGAACTTGTCGTTGATGTCCTTGAAGTGATCAAGATCGATATACACCAGTGCCAGCGGTTCCTCGTAGCGGGCCGAGCGTATCAACAGCAAATCGGCCTGTTCGGTGAAGAAGCGGCGGTTGTAGAGGCCGGTGAGCTCGTCGCGAATGCTCATCTCGTGCATGTTGTGCAACATGCTGTGCAGTTTCTTCAGTGCGCCCTGCGTGTTGTTCATCAGCTCGCCGATGTCATCGTGAGCGCCTTGCGGCAACTGCGGCACTTCGTCCTGCAGCGTGAAATTCTGCAATGCCTTGCGTACGGCGCTTACCGGTTCGGTATAGGCCAGCAACGCCAGCACGGTCGAAGCTGAACCCAGCGAGGCAGTAATCAGCACGATGCTGACCGTAGTAAGTATTTCCGGCGTCAGTGTTACGTGCAGTACCACGTACAGCAACAGCGCAAACATCGGCAACTGGGTACCGATGAAGGAAAACATGAAAATCTTGATGGCGAAGTTCTTCGGCCCCGGAATCTTGGCAACCAGGTTATATAGCGGCAGCTTGGTAATTCGATTGGCACCGGGGTCTGTAGCGACTGTATTTGTCATGGGTCCACAATCCATCCAACAGTGAGAAGTCAGCCTTGCCTGCCCCAAGGGGCTAAGGCCGATTATCATGCAAAAAAACAATGGTTTACAA
>DATJXP010000347.1:0-8609 GCA_035500035.1 Candidatus Acidiferrum sp.
AGTTGTACAGGTTGCGGCGGATATTCCAAACGGAATTTCTTGCTGACGCCGTTCAGATAGGAGGGAAACAACGAGTAGGCCGGCAGATAGCCTGGGACACCCATGACCTTGTACACAAGCTCTCTGGGATCGATCACGGCACGCAGTGCCTTGCGGAAATTGAGGTTACGTGTAACGCGGCCTTCGCGCAGGTTCGGATCAAGATAGAACAGCGAGCCATCGGAATGCGCGCGGATGCGCAGATGCTTCTTCACCGCTTCGCTCACTTGCTCCTTGGTAATCCCGACGAAACCATCCTCCAACGCGGTTTTGCCGTCCTTGAACAGATTGAAGCGGGCCTGGCTGTCGTTGGTCATGAACGGAATGTTGATTACGTTGAGTTTGACTTGGTCCTTGTCCCAGTAGTTTTCGTTCTTTTCCAGGCGCAGTGACGCCGCATGCACCCATTCAGTCAGCTTGAACGGGCCGTTGAAGACCATGTTTTGCACGTCGGCGAAGTAGCGACCTTTCTGCGCATTGTAGAAATCTTCGCGGACCGGATAGAAAGTGACGAAGGTCATCACTTGCGCGAAATAACCGGTGGGCTTTTCCAGTTCGACTTCGAGCGTGTAATCATCGAGTGCCTTAACGCCCAGTGCAGTGAGCGGTAGTTTGCGGGCATTGATCGCTTCGCCATTTTTCACCAGGTAGATCATGCCTGCATATTCGGAGGCATTGTCCGGATCGACCGACTTGCGCCAACCGAACACGAAATCCTTCGCCGTCACCGGTTTGCCGTCGCTCCATTTGGCATTTTTTCTCAACCAGAATTTGGCGTGCGTGTCAGTGATCTCCCAGCGCTCGGCCACGCCTCCGACGATGCGGTCGCGGGCATCGCGCCGCAGCAGGCCTTCCATCATGTGTTCGATGAAAAAGATGCTGAACTGGTCGGCAGCGCGCGTGCTGTCCAGGTTGCGGGGTTCGTCGCTGAGCGCGAGCTGGATGGATTGCGTCGCGAAATCCACCGCCCTGTCGAAGATTTCCGCGTTCGCAGTTGTCGTCCATGACAAGAGCAATGCCGCTGACAGGCAGCACTGCAGCAATGTGGACAAGTGACGGATCAAAGGGAGTACCAACGCAGGAGGAAAACGGCTTGACTATACCCAATCAAAATCCGTCTTTCCAACGACGCAGCGCGCCGAATACCTGCGCCGGATCGCGTTCCTTGAAATCGCGTTCGGCTGCCAGCACTGCCAGCACCTGCGCGTCTTCGCAGTGCAGAAACGGATTGGTTTGCAGTTCCAGCGCCATCGTGCTGGGCACGGTCGGCTGATCCTGTTCCCGCTTGCGCTGTTCTTGCGTAATTCGCGCCAGCAGGGCGGGGCGATCCTTCAGCACGGCCTTGGCAAACCTGAGATTGGACAGCGTGTATTCGTGCGTGCAGAAAACGCGGGTGGCAGGTGGTAGCGCCGCCAGTTTTTGCAGCGAAGCGTGCATCACCGGCGGCGTGCCTTCGAACATGCGGCCGCAGCCGGCGGCGAACAAGGTATCGCCACAGAACACCAGCGGAGTGCCATCGGCGTCGGCAGCGTAGTAGGCAATGTGCTCCAGTGTGTGGCCCGGTACTTCCAACACGCGCAGCATGATGCCGGCTACCGTCACGTTGTCGCCTTCCTGCAGCGGATGGGTGATCTGGGGAATCTTGCCGGAGCGGGGGCCGTACACCGGTACCTGCCAGTGCTGCACCAGCGCTTCGACGCCGCCGATATGATCCATGTGGTGATGCGTGACGAGGATGGATGCCAGCCTGAGTCCGTGCCGGGCCAGGTAGGCTTCGACCGGCGCGGCATCGCCCGGATCGACCACGGTGGCATCCTGGTTGCCCGCTTGATGGAACAGCCACAGGTAATTGTCCTGGAAGGCCCGGATCGGTTCGATGTGCAACATGGGAGCGCTCGCGGAATGGTTTGCCTGATTTAAGCAGGCAGCGCGATTGCAGGGTAGGGGTGAGGTACAGTACCTGTTAACATCGGCGTAAAAAGTTGCGTTGCAATGTCCTTGTTCACCCACCAGCCCCAAGTACACGACCACGAGGCCTACCAGGCACTGACCCGCTGGTACCAGGGCTCGCTGGGCCAACACCTGCTGCAACGCGAACAAGCGCTGGTCAACGACGTCCTGAGCCGCCGCTTTGGCCATCATTTATTGCAACTCGGCTGCGGCGAGTTGTGGTTGCACGGGCAGAGCACCATCGCCCACAAATTCGCTTTTGCCCCGTTCCCGCAGGCTGCCGGCCATCAGGCCATCGCCGATGCCGAGGCAATTCCGCTGGCGACTGCATCGGTGGATTGCATCCTGCTGCATCACGCGCTCGATTACGCGCTCGACCAGCATCAACTACTGCGCGAAGTGTCACGCGTGCTGATCGCCGGCGGCTACGTGGTCATCGTCGGCTTCAACCCGATTAGCAGTTGGGGCCTGCGCGGCAAGTTGACGCCCGGCAAGCGCTCGGCGCCGTTCCACGCCCGCATGCTGCGCTGCCTGCGCGTGTGCGACTGGCTCAAATTGCTCGATTTCCGGATCGACGACGTGCGCTATGCCGAATATGCACTGCCGATCGACTCGCCGGCCGCAATCCGTTATTCCGGCTGGATGGAATCGCTGGCCTCGCGCCTGAATTGGCCGAGCGGCGGCGTCTATGTGATCACCGCCCACAAACAGGTGTTGCCGCTGATTCCCGTCAACGGGCGGCGTCGGCGCATGAGCGTGCCGGCGCTGGGCATCCCTATCGCCGGCGGCGGCACCGGGCGCAGCAGTGCGCTGCACAGCGTCGATAAGGAAGTCGCATGCAGCGAGTGACGATCCACACCGACGGTGCTTGCCGTGGCAATCCCGGCCCCGGCGGCTGGGGCGCCGTGCTCGAGTACGGCGACAAGCGCAAGGAACTTTACGGCGGCGAGGCCGCCACCACCAACAACCGCATGGAACTGACCGCCGTCATCAAAGCGTTGCAAGCGCTCAAGCGGCCTTGCGACATCGTGCTGAGGAGCGATTCCAAATACGTGTTGCAGGGCATTACCGAATGGCTGCCGCAGTGGAAACAGCGCGGCTGGCGCACGGCGGCAAAAAAGCCGGTGCTCAATGTCGATCTATGGCAGACTCTTGACGAGTTGAGCGCCAGGCACCATATCGATTGGCAATGGGTACGCGGCCACACCGGCGACGCCGGCAACGAGCGCGCCGACCAGCTCGCCAACCTCGGCATCGACCAACTGACAGGAAGCGTTTAACACGATGCGTCAAATCGTCCTCGACACCGAAACCACCGGCCTCGACCCGGCCCAGGGCCATCGCATCATCGAGCTCGGCTGCGTCGAACTGGTCAATCGCAAGCACACCGGCCGTCACTTGCACATCTACATCAACCCGGAGCGCGAAGTCGAAGCCGGCGCACTGGAAGTGCACGGCATCACCAACGAATTCCTCGCCGACAAGCCGGTGTTTGCCGCCGTCGCCGATACCTTCATCGACTTCGTCAAAGACTCCGAGCTGATCATCCACAACGCGCCGTTCGACCTCGGTTTTCTCGATCACGAACTGAAGCTGCTCGACAAGAGCTATCAGCCGATGACCGACTACTGCAACGTGCTCGACACGCTGGCGCTGGCGCGCAAGAAGCACCCGGGCCAGAAGAACAACCTCGATGCGCTGTGCAAACGCTACTCGGTCGACAACAGCGACCGCGAACTGCACGGCGCGTTGAAAGATGCCGAAATCCTTGCCGACGTTTACCTGATGATGACGGGTGGCCAATCCACGCTTGGCTTGGGCTACGATCACGGCGGCGACGTCGCCGCTGCCGTCACCGCGGTACAAAAGCTGTCGACCAAACGGGCGCCGCTGAAGGTGATCCGCGCCGATGCCGACGAACTTGCCGCTCACGACCAGCGGCTGCAGCAGATTCACAAGGCCAGCGGCGACAAGTGTCTGTGGCTGAAGTCCGCCGAATAGAAAGTCCGCCGAATAAATTGCTGGAGAAAGCGAGTGCAATTCCTCACCGATTATGGCCTGTTCCTCGCCAAGACCATCACGCTGGTACTGGCCTTCCTGTTCGTGGTGCTGATGATCCTGGCCAATAGCGGCCGCCAGCGCCAGGACGGCAAACCCAAGGGTCACATCAGCGCCATCAAGCTCAACGACGAAATCGATCTCATGAAAGACGATATCCGTCATGCCGTGCTCGATGAAGACACGCTGAAGCAGGAAGAAAAGGATCAGAAGAAGAAAGACAAGGCCGAACGCAAGGCCAAACAGCAAGCGCTGAAAGACGCCACCGGCACCGGCGAAACCGTGGACGACCGCAAGCGCATCTACGTGCTGAACTTCGACGGCGACGTTGCCGCCAGCGCGGTCGAAGACCTGCGCCAGACCATCACCGCCGTGCTGCAAGTGGCGCGCTGCGGTCTCGACGAAGTAATGCTGCGGCTGGAAAGCCCCGGCGGCCTCGTGCATGCCTACGGTCTTGCGGCATCACAACTGGTGCGGCTGCGCAAACACAACATCCCGTTGACCGTGTGCGTCGACAAAGTCGCCGCCAGCGGCGGTTACATGATGGCTTGCATCGCCAACCGTTTGATCGCCGCACCGTTTGCCTACATCGGTTCCATCGGCGTCATCGTGCAGTTGCCCAACGTGCACCGCCTGCTGAAACAGCACAACGTCGATTACGAAATGATCAGCGCCGGCGAATACAAGCGCACACTATCGACCTTCGGCGAGAACACCGACGCCGGCCGCGCCAAGGTGCAGGAAGAAGTGAACGAGATGCACCAGTTGTTCAAGGATTTCATTAGCGAATATCGGCCCGCAGTCGATCTCGCCACTGTCGCCACCGGCGAAGTGTGGAGCGGCCTGCAGGCCTTGCCCAAAGGCCTGATCGACGAACTCGACACCAGCGACGAATGGCTGGTGGCCAAGTGCAAGGACGCCGACGTGTACGAAGTGACGTGGGAACACAAACGCAAACTCGCCGATCGACTCAGCTCGTTACTTGAACTCAGTTTGGGCAAGGCTCTTCAGAGTTCATTGCTACAGTGGATGCACAGGTCCGACAAGGAAAAGTTCTTCTGAGTCGTCATTGGAAAAGGAGCGTCCTCATGAAATCACCCCGAATCCTGATGCTCTCCATTTGCTTTACATTGGCAGCCGGCGTAGCTGATGCCAATGCACAATCCGCAAATCTCCCAGTGCAGAATCTCATCCAGGCCAACTCAAGAGATTCATTCGACAAGATTCCGAAAAGTGTGGTTTACCAAGCGGTATTTTTCGGCCTCGTTACCAACCAGTATTTTCTGGATGGAATTCCTGAGGAAGATGCGGAGCTGATAAGCAACCTGCCGTCTCACGCTGATCGACAATTCGCCGAGCCGGAATTCATGGACAACCAGCGTATCTGCAATGAGCTTGTCAGTGACAAGGCCCGCGGCGACCCGAACTATGTCGATACGATGCACAAAATCGGGTTGTCGCAGAAGGTGGCACAGTCCCGTTTGGACCAGCACTATGAAAATGTACTGGCCAGACTTGCGCCGGACACCAGGAAAAAGGTTCAGGACAAGGTGACACAGTTACAAGGAACGGGAGCGATTGGTTATGCAACACCGGATATGGAAGCAATATCCAGAAACAACCCGGAAGCAGCGCCGCGATTGACTGACAGATTCTGCAACTCGATCCTCAACAGCCGGGTGCAATTCTCAAGCAAACTGATGGCGGATGATCTGAAAGGTGGAACGCCATTTTCAACTGCGAAATGACCAATTACATTGCCCGACGTCGAAACAACGGCACGGGCTCTTCAACAGTCGACGCATAAGTCGTCGAGAAATCCTTCAACGCCTTCTGTGCATCTTCCAGCTTGACGCTGTCTTTCAGGTTGAAGCTGGTGAAACCGCAACGTTTCATGAAGAACAGCTGATCGCGCAACACGTCACCGATGGCGCGGATTTCGCCTTCGTAGTCGTAATGCTCTCGCAACAACGCCGCAGTGGAGTAGGCGCGGCCATCCATGAAGGTCGGGAAATTCAGCGCCACCAGCGGCAGCAGCGACAGGTCGCCGGCGATCTCGCCCGCGGTTTCGTTGCTGTCGAGCCACACGCCGAAGGTCTTGCCGGTGGACAGCAGCGCGGCTTTCTCCGCCAACCAAAGTTGGCAAGCTACGATCACCAGTTTGGCTGCGCTGGCCTTGGCCTGATCGAGAGTCGCATCCTTCGGCAGCAGGTCCCAGGCGTTATCGACCACGTTGCCGAGCGTATCAATCAGCCTTGGCATACACGTGCTCCTGGAACGGCTCGATGCCGATGCGATTGTAGGTGTCGATGAAGCGTTCGTTGCCTTCGCGGCGCGCCAGGTAAACCTGCAGCACCTTGTCGATCACGTCCGGCATTTCTTCCTGCGCGAACGACGGGCCCAGCACCTTGCCGAGCGCGGTCTGGCGATCGGACGAGCCGCCGAGCGCCACCTGGTAGAACTCTTCGCCCTTCTTGTCGACGCCGAGGATGCCGATGTTGCCGACGTGATGGTGACCGCAGGCGTTCATGCAACCGGAAATGTTGATCGTGATGTCGCCGATCTTTTTCTGTACGTCGTAGTCGTCGAAGCGGCGCTGGATCGCTTCGGCGATCGGGATCGACTTGGCGTTGGCCAGCGAGCAGAAGTCGCCGCCGGGGCAACAGACGATGTCGTTCAACAGGCCAGTGTACGGCGTGGCCAGGTGTTCGCGTTGCAGTGCGTCATAGAGTGCCGGCAAGTCGGCCAGCTTGACGTCGGTCAGCACCAGATTCTGTTCGTGCGTCACCCGCAGTTCGCCGAAGCTGTAGCGGTCGGCGAGGTCGGCGACGAATTCCATCTGCTCGGCGCTGAGGTCGCCCGGCGATGAGCCGGTGGCTTTCAGGCACAGCGTGACGATGCGATAGCCCGGTTTCTTGTGCGCACGCACGTTGCGTTCGTTCCAATTGTGGAAGCGGATGTCGCTGCGCTGCTTGGCGTCGAAGGTGGCATCGTTGTCTGTCAGTGTTTCATAAGCGGGATCGACGAAGAACGCCTTGCAGCGTTTGAATTCTTCCGCGGTCAGTGTGGCAGGGCCATCCTTGCTGTGCAGCCATTCGGCCTCAACCTTGGCGCGGAACACGTCGACGCCGAGTTCCTTGACCAGGATCTTGATGCGCGCCTTGTACTTGTTGTCGCGGCGGCCTTCCTGGTTGTAGATGCGCACGATGGCGTCGAGGTAGGTCAGCAGATGCTCCCACGGCAGGAAGTCGCGGATCACCTGACCGATGACCGGCGTACGGCCGAGGCCGCCGCCGACCAGTACCTGGAAGCCGATGTCGCCGGTGAAGCTTTTGACGATGTACAACCCGATGTCATGTACCTGCGTCGCCGCCTGGTCGTGCTCGGTGCCGCACACGGCAATCTTGAACTTGCGCGGCAGATGGGCGAACTCGGGATGGAAGGTGGACCATTGGCGGATGATTTCGCACCACGGCCGGCTGTCTTCGATCTCATGCGGACTCACGCCGGCGAATTGATCGGTAGTGGTGTTGCGGATGCAGTTGCCGGAAGTCTGGTTGGCGTGCATCTCGACTTCGAGCAACTCGGCCAGGATGTCTGGCACTTCCGGCAGCTTGGGCCAGTTGAACTGGATGTTCTGGCGGGTCGAAAAATGGCCGTAGCCCTTGTCGTAATGGCGGGCGATGTGGGCCAGCTTGCGCAGTTGCCGCGCCGACAGGCAGCCGTACGGAATCGCCACCCGCAGCATCGGCGCCAGCCGCTGCACGTAGAGGCCGTTTTGCAGGCGCAGCGGCAGGAACTGCGAGTTTTCCAGCTCGCCGGCGAGGAAGCGACGGGTCTGGTCGCGGAACTGGGTGATGCGTTCTTGCTGCATCCGCTGGTCGTATTGGTCGTAGCGATACATGAAGTGGATTACTTACGTTACGGCGGAAAGGTGCGCATGATACTACGCATGGCGCAGCGTCCCAAACAGGAAACGGTGCGCGATCAACAAGTTAGACCGGATAAATTTCATGGAAATTTACCTGCTGCCGGCAGCCTTTTGCTTGGCCTGCACGGCGGCGAAAGATTACAATTGCGCCAGCGAATCAACCCAGCTGCAGGAGCTTGCATGAGCCACGATCACCACGGTAATCCCCACGATAGCCATCACGACGAACCGCATCGCGATCCCGATCCGGCCGACAGTCGCGCCGATGCCATTGCCGCGTTCTGCGCACTGGCCATCGCCGTATGCGGCATCCTGTACTTCGTCAGCCACCACGCCTGAGGCGCGGTAACATCTCTCGGGCTATTTCGGACTATTTCGGATTATTTGTTGGAAAGCACCATCGTCACGACGCCGGCGATGGTGAGCACGAAGGCGGCGGTAAAGATCAGCGCCGCCACGATGAAGATCCACAGTTTGCCCTGGGTGAAATCCCGCTCGCGATTGCTCCTGTTCTGTACGCCGAAACTGGCCTGGATCACGCTCAGCATGGCTCGCAGGAAGGAAATATTCTCGGTGGAGGGCGTCGGTTTGTCGGATTCGCCCAAGCCAGGTTGCTGCGAAGTGGAATTGG
>DATJXP010000348.1:0-9280 GCA_035500035.1 Candidatus Acidiferrum sp.
GTTGAAGCCTTGCTGATACAGCCTTGGGGCAGCGAACCGGCCTGACGAATTTTTGGCCTAAAAAAAAGCGGAATGCTTGTCGCTCATTCCGCTTTTTCGGGTGTTCTGCCGCTTGGAGTTGCTGTCTCAGTGTTCTTCATACTGAGAAGATATTTTATGCAAAATTTTTGCGCTCTGTCCAAACAAAAATGGCTGCGCACCACACAAACTTCATTCAAGAAAAGTTATCCACAACGAGCGCTCATCGTAACCGTGTCAACGCGGCGGCGGCGCTACCAGCAACTTGTCCTTGTTGGCCATCAGCAGTTCGCGTACCGAGGTCGGCTTTTTGCCGGTCAACTGCTCGATGGCGGTGCTGACGTGCCCTTCCTTGGGCGAACCGAAGGCAGGATTGCCCGGCCGCACGGCAACCTTGACCGGTTTGCCGGTGATCTCGGTGAGCAGGGCGGCAAAGTCACGATCGGATACCAATTCCGGCCCGGTGATGTCGTAGGTTTTGTTCTCATGGCCCGGCGTGGTGAGGATGGCCGCAGCGGCAGCCGCGCCATCCTTACGAATAAATGGTGCGCCGTGGCGATCGGGCGCACTGCTCACCAACTCGCCTTTGGCGATGGCCTGCGCACCCTCGGCCACCATGCGGTCGGCATAGATCTCGTTGCGCAGAATGGTGTACTGCAGGCCACTCGCCTTCAACGCGTCCTCGGTCAACTTGTGATCGCGCGACAGCGGCGTCGGGTCATCAGCCGCCACGTACGAGGTGTACAGCGCCAGCCGTACGCCGGCTTTCTTGGCCGCGGTAAAGGCAGCGGTGTGCTGCTTGACGCGGTCACCGCCGCCGCTGGTGCTGATCACCAAAATGCGGTTGCCGCCGGCAAATGCGGCTGGCAATGAATCGGGATCGTTGAAATCGCCCTTGCGCACCGCGGCGCCCTTGGCCGCCAGCTCCTGCAGCAATGGCGTCTTTTCCGGAGTGCGCGTCACCAATATTAGATCGGCGGGATTGACCCCGCGCGCCAGCAAGGCTTGGATGGTTTCAGTGGCAAAGCCACCCGAGGCGCCGGTGATGATGAGTTTTTCCGCGGCCTGCGCAGTCATTGCCGCCAAACCGATCAGCACAGAGAACAACAAACGCAATAGCTGGGTTTTCTTTCCTGTCATATCAGTGATTTTCATTAGCAGAGTAAATTCTCAAGCCGCGTCCAGACGCCTAACGGCCAACATGTCTTGGGGATCGAGAGGACTGAACTGATCCTTGGTAAGCGTCAGCAAGGCTTTGGTGAAACCATTGGCCAGCACAAATTCCGCTTCGACGGCGTCATCCTGATAAAGCTCTACGACAGCGGCCAGATCGCCGCGCTTCAAACCGTGCGCAGGGATATCCACGGCCAACTTCACGACATCCAACAGTTTGACAGACATATGCTCAATCCTCCGGGTAGGCCGTTACAAAGCGCAACACGTTGGTTGCCGGCTGAACGATCCAGACCGTCAAAACCCAGGCCTGCTTCCCATTTGGGCCAGTAATCAGCCCGCTGGCTGTGTACTTTGTGCCGAAATCTGATTCGCCCGCCGCCTGCAAACCATTGGCAAGCACACCGCGCAAATCTCTTTCCAGCAGTCTCCATAACAACTGGTGGTAACCCAACGACTGGAAAAATTCAGCCTTGAACTGCCCCACAGTGTGAACCGGCGACAGCAGGTAATCCAGAATTTTGTGCCTTTCGACAAGCACGACATCGAACGCCCGAATATCCATTTCGGCTTCCTCGCAAATCCTTTTGCGATGGAGTGTAGTTCAGATATCCGGTTGTCGCCGGAATATCTGGATGTGCTTACAACCCCAACACATCCATCATCGAATAAACGCCGTTCTGCTTGCCTTGCAACCACAGCACGGCCCGCACCGCACCATCGGCGAAATGCTGGCGGCTGGCGGACTTGTGGGTGATCTCGATGCGCTCGCCGGCAGTGGCGAACATCACGGTATGGTCGCCGACGATCTCGCCGGCACGTATCGTGGAAAAGCCGATGGTTTTGCGACCGCGCGCACCGGTGATGCCCTCGCGGCCGTAAACGGCGCAGTCTTTCAGGTTGCGGCCCAGCGTGTTGGCGATCACTTCGCCCATCTTCAGCGCAGTGCCGGACGGCGCATCGACCTTGTGGCGATGATGGGCTTCGATGATTTCGATGTCGGCCTCTTCGCCGATCACCCGCGCCGCCAGTTCCAGCAGCTTGTAGCAAAGATTGACACCCACGCTCATGCTGGGCGCGAACACGATGCGCGTGCGCTCACCCGCCTTGGCGACGCGCTGCTTTTGTTCGTCGCTGAGGCCAGTGGTGCCGATCACCAACATCTTGCCGTTGGCGGCGCACAGGTCGAGGTGCGCCATCGTCGCCGCCGGCGCGGTGAAGTCGATCACTGCATCGAAATCGTTTTTGACCGTGGCGAGATCCGTCACGGCAATAACGCCGAGCGCGCCCAGGCCACAGGCAGTGCCGATGTCCTTGCCGAGTGCCGGATCTTCCGGCAGCACGGAGGCCGCACCGAGCTTGAGCGCCGGATTACGGGTGATGGTTTCGATCAGGGTCTTGCCCATGCGCCCGGTGGCGCCGGCAATGGCAATGCGCAGCATGCAGGTTCCTTTCGGTAGAGAGAAAGTGACCCGCAACGGGTCACAGTCAGGATTTTAGCGAATCCACGAAGTTCTTCACCCCGTCGAACCACGACGTCTTGCGGGGATTCTGTTTGCTGCCCTGACTTTCTTCGATTTCCCGGAATTCGGCAAGGAGTTCGCGCTGGCGGCGCGTCAGGTTGACCGGCGTTTCCACCACCACGCGCGCCAGCAGGTCGCCGGCCGGGCCGCCGCGCACCGGCGTCACGCCCTTGTCGCGCAGGCGGAACAGTTTGCCGGTCTGGGTTTCCGGCGGAATCTTCAGTTTGACGCGGCCGTCGAGCGTCGGCACTTCCAGCTCGCCGCCGAGCGCGGCATCCATGAAGCTGATCGGGATGTCGCAGTGCAGGTCGGCACCGTCGCGGGTGAATATGGCGTGATCCTTGACCATCACCTGCACATACAGATCGCCGGGCGGGCCGCCGTGCATGCCGGCTTCGCCTTCGCCGGTCAGGCGGATGCGGTCACCGGTATCGACGCCGGCCGGCACCTTGACCGACAACGTCTTGTTTTCCTGCACCGAACCGCGGCCATGACAGACGTGGCACGGGTCCTTGATGACCTTGCCGGCACCGTGGCAGCGTGGGCAGGTCTGCTGCACCGAGAACGGCCCTTGCCGCATGCGCACCTGGCCGGCGCCGCCGCAAGTGGTGCAGTTTTCCGGTTGCGAGCCCTTGCGCGCGCCGGTGCCATCGCAGGTGCCGCAGGTGGTGCGGGTGGGAATGCGAATCTTGACGTTGGTGCCGCGCACGGCGTCTTCCAGCGTGAGTTCGAGCGTGTAGCTGAGGTCGGCACCGCGTTGCACGTGGCTGCGGCGGCCGGCGCCGGCGGCACCGAAGATGTCGCCGAAAATGTCGCCGAAAATGTCGCTGAAGCCGGCAGCACCGGCTCCGCCGCCCATGTTGCCGTTGACGCCGGCGTGGCCGAATTGGTCGTAGGCGGCGCGCTTCTGGTCATCCGAGAGGACTTCGTAGGCTTCGTTGGCTTCCTTGAACTTGGCTTCGGCGTCTTTGTCGTCGGGGTTGCGGTCGGGGTGGCACTTCATGGCGATGCGACGGTAGGCCTTCTTGAGGTCTTGTTCGCTGGCGCCTTTTTCGACGCCCAGTACTTGGTAGTAGTCGCGTTTGTCCATGGTTCACCTAAATTCGTTTACTGCTCGTAAGAATAGCGCACAGCCGAAGGCAGGTAGAGGCCCCCGAAACACGCCGTGAATACATCCATGTAGGCTCGCTTCGGCCATCCATGGCCTCAGACGGTTTCGGAAACCTCTACCTGCCTCCGGCTCTCAAGCCTTGCGCAAGATTCAACGAAAGCTTGGTCTTGAAATTACTGATTGCTTACTGCTTCAAAACTGATGAACCAAGCGAAACTTGGCCAGTTATGCCAAAGAGCCGCTCTCAAGAATAGAGTCGATCTTCCGCTTCGCATCTGTTAGTGCCGCATTCAATGCTTCTGATGCATCACCATACATGGCTGGATCATTAGTTCCCTTCTTAAGCACATCTTCAGTCGATACAAGAAGTCGCGTCTCATACCCTTTGTGTTCAGTTAACGAATACTGACCACGATATTTAGCCGAGCCGGGATAAGGCTTGGCATACGCTCTAATCTCGATACCTCTGTACGAATCAGTAAGCATCTTCTTATCCATTTTTACTTATCGTCTTTAACTTCTTCAAACTCTGCATCGACCGCATCATCACCCGCTTTCTTGCCGCCGCCGGCATTGACGCCTGCACCGGCTGAAGCGCTGGCGTTACCGGCGGCGCCGGCTTTTTGGGCGTCTTCGTACATGCGTTGAGCGAAACCAGAAGCGGCTTTGCTGAGTTCTTCGCTCTTGGCCTTGATCGCGTCAAGGTCGTCGCCTTTGGCTACGGCTTCCAGCGCCGTGATGGCGGCTTCGATCTTTTCTTTCTCGCCGGCTTGCAGTTTGTCTTTGCCTTCGGTCAGCGATTTTTTCGTTGCGTGCACGAGGCCGTCGGCCTGGTTGCGGGCGACGACCAGTTCTTCGAACTTCTTGTCTTCGGCGGCGTGCGATTCGGCTTCGCGCACCATCTTGGCGATTTCATCTTCGGTCAGACCGCTCGAGGCCTTGATGACGATGCTCTGCTGTTTGCCGGTGGCGACGTCTTTGGCCGAGACGTTCAAGATGCCGTCGGCATTGAGGTCGAAGCTGACTTCGATCTGCGGCATGCCGCGCGGGGCCGGCGGGATGTCGCTGAGGTCGAAGCGGCCGAGCGATTTGTTCTGCGCGGCTTGTTTGCGTTCGCCCTGCACGACGTGAATCGTCACGGCGCGCTGGTTGTCTTCGGCGGTGGAGAAAGTCTGCTTCTTGTTGCACGGAATCGTCGTGTTCTTTTCGATCAGCACGGTGGCGACGCCGCCGAGGGTTTCGATGCCGAGGCTGAGCGGGGTGACGTCGAGCAACAGCACGTCGGTCACTTCACCGGCGAGTACGGCGGCCTGGATCGAGGCGCCGAGGGCGACGGCTTCGTCCGGGTTGACGTCCTTGCGCGGTTCCTTGCCGAAGAACTCGGCGACTTTCTTCTGCACCAGCGGCATGCGGGTCTGGCCGCCGACGAGGATGACGTCGTCGATCTTGCCGACTTCGAGGCCGGCGTCTTTCAGCGCCACCTTGAGCGGCTCGATGGTTTTGTTGACGAGGTCTTCCACCAGCGCTTCCAGCTTGGAGCGTGTCAGTTTGACTACCAAATGTTTCGGGCCGGAGGCGTCGGCCGTGATGTACGGCAGGTTTACTTCGGTCTGCTGCGCGCTCGACAGTTCGATCTTGGCTTTTTCGGCCGCTTCTTTCAGGCGCTGCAAGGCCAACGGATCGTTGTGCAGGTCGATGCCGGTGTTCTTCTTGAAATCTTCGGCCAGGAAGTCGATCACACGCAGGTCGAAGTCTTCGCCGCCGAGGAAGGTGTCGCCGTTGGTCGACAGCACTTCGAAGCTGTGTTCGCCGTCGGTTTCGGCGATTTCGATGATGGAAATGTCGAAGGTGCCGCCGCCGAGGTCATAGACCGCGATGGTGGTGTCGCCTTCTTTCTTGTCCATGCCGAACGCGAGTGCCGCGGCAGTCGGTTCGTTGATGATGCGTTTGACGTCGAGGCCGGCGATCTTGCCTGCGTCCTTGGTGGCCTGGCGCTGGGCGTCGTTGAAGTACGCCGGCACGGTGACGACGGCTTCGGTGACGGATTCGCCGAGATAATCTTCGGCGGTCTTCTTCATCTTTTTCAGTACTTGCGCGGAAATCTGCGGCGGCGCGAGTTTTTCGCCACGCACTTCCACCCAGGCGTCGCCGTTGTCGGCCTTGGCGATGGTGTAGGGCACCATCTTGATGTCCTTCTGCACCACGTCGTCCTTGAACTGGCGGCCGATCAGGCGCTTGACCGCGAACAGGGTATTCCTCGGGTTGGTGACGGCCTGGCGCTTGGCCGGCTGGCCGACCAGGATTTCGCCGTCTTCGGCGTAGGCGATGATCGACGGCGTCGTGCGGTCGCCTTCGGAATTCTCGATGACCTTGGCTTTGCCGCCTTCGAGGATGGCCACGCAGGAGTTGGTGGTACCCAGGTCGATGCCGATGATTTTGCCCATATCGTGTCTCCGTTACTGAATCTGTTACTGCAAATTGGTTGAAGTTGAAACTGGTTTCCGGCTGCCGGAAGCCCGGCCGGCCTTGCTTGCCTCTTATGTTGGTGCGGACCTTATGAATTCAAGGGAATTGCATTGATCCCGGTTAAAAGTGCGGGCACGCCATGGCGTGCCCCTACGGGGCCTTTGATACCACTACCATTGCCGCCCGCAGCACCCGTCCGTGCAGCGTGTAGCCTTTTTGCATGACGTCGATGACGGTATTGGGGGCCACTGCCGGGTTTGGCACCTGGGCGATGGCCTGGTGCAGTTGGGGGTCGAACGGTTCGCCGTGCGGGTTGATCGGTTTGATCTGGAATTTGGCGAGTGATTCCAGGAAGCCTTTGAGCGTGAGTTCGACGCCTTCGTACAGGCCTTTGACCTGGGCCAGTTGGGCTTCGGGGACGGCGGCCAGGGCGCGCTCGAGGTTGTCGAGGACCGGCAGCAGTTCGGCGCTGAATTTTTCCAGCGCGAACTTGTGGGCCTTTTCGACATCGGCTTCGCAGCGGCGGCGCATGTTCTGCACTTCGGCCTGGGCGCGCAGGACTTGCTCGCGTTGTTCGGCCAGTGCGGCGGCGACTGCTTCCTGGATCTTGTCGGCCAGGTCGTCGACGCCGGCTTGGGAGGTTTCGGGGTGGTCGGGGGTGGCGTTCTGTACTTGTTCTTCTGACATGCGGGGGGCTCCAGGAGATCGGATTTGGGGCGATATGGGGGTGGTTTGTGGGGGATTCAAGCATTCCTTGGCTGGGCAAGCCATGCGCATAAAGGCATCCCCCGGCCGGAGCGGAGCCATATAGTGCCGGGGCACGCCATGAATACATCCCTGTAGGCTTCCGCTCGGCCATCCATGGCCTCGAGTCGCCCCAACACTATATGCCTCCGCTCCGGCCTGCCGTCTTCGGGTTTCTGTACTAGAATCCAGACAGAACTATTGCTCGCTCAACTCATGCTTACCCATCTCACAATTCAAAACTTCGCCCTCGTGCAACAGCTCGATCTGGAGCTGGCCAAGGGTATGACGGCTATCACCGGCGAGACTGGTGCGGGCAAGTCGATCATGTTGGATGCGTTGGGGTTGACGTTGGGGGATCGGGCTGATCTCGATGTGATTCGTACCGGGGCTGAGCGGGCAGACATCAGCGCGACGTTTGTTATCGAGGATGAGAGTCCGGCGTTGGAGTGGTTGCGGGAGCATGATTTTCCTCTGGAGGACGACGAGTGCATTTTGCGGCGGGTGTTGAGTCGGGATGGGCGGTCGCGGGCTTACATCAATGGGCAGAGCACGAGCCTCAATGAGTTGAAGGCGTTGGGCGAGTTGTTGATCGATATTCACAGCCAGCACGAGCATCAATCTTTGCTGAAGGTGGCGACGCATCAGCGCCTGCTCGATGGTTTTGGCGGACTGTTGACGTTGGCCGAGGCCGTGCGCACGGCGGCACAGCGTTATCGCGATGAGCATGCCGAGCTCGAAGCGTTGAAACATCGCAGTGCGGCCGATGCCGCGCAGGTGGAGTTGCTGGGTTATCAGGTGAAGGAGTTGCAGGAGTTGGCGTTGGGTGACGATGAGTTGCCGCAACTCGAAGCCGAGCACAAACAACTGAGTCATGCCGATACAGCGCTGGCGTCGCTGCAGGAAGTAATGGATCTGTGCGCCGAAAACGACGAGTTCAATCTGGAGCAAGCACTGCGGCGCGCCACCGGTGTGCTCGAAGCCTTGCCGTTCCAGACGCCGCAATTGCAGGAAGCGCTGGCGCTGCTGCAGAACGCGCTGATCCAGGTGGAAGAAGCCGGCAGCACGCTGGGCAAGGCCAGTGCGCGCATCGAGGCCAATCCGGAACGTTTGCAGGAAGTCGATGAGCGCCTCGGCGCCATTCACCGCCTGGCGCGCAAGCATCGCATCGCGCCGGCCGAGCTGCCGCGCCACGCACGGGAATTGACGGCAAAACTGGCGTCACTGAGCGTCAGCGACGAAGACATCGCCCAGCGCGAGCAACAACTCAAGCAACATCTGGCCGACTATCGGCGCCTCGCCAGTGAACTCGGCGGCAAACGCGAAAAAGCCGCCAAACAGCTGGAAAAGGCCATCAATGCGCAATTGGCCAAACTCGGCATGGCAGCAGCGAAACTCCAGGTGGCGCTTGCCAGCGATGCCGAACGCGCGCCATCGGCCCATGGTAATGAACAAATCGAATTACTCGTCAGCACCAACGCCGGCCAAGCCGCCAAACCGCTGATCAAGATTGCCTCCGGCGGCGAGCTGTCGCGCATCAGCCTCGCAATCCAGGTAGTGATCGCGCAGACCACGACAATCCCCACGCTGGTGTTCGACGAAGTCGACGTCGGCATCGGCGGCAGCACCGCCAAGACCGTCGGCGAACTGCTGCAACAACTCGGCGAACGCGGCCAAGTGCTGTGCGTCACCCATCAAGCGCAAGTGGCAGCACAAGCGCATCAACATCTGCTGGTCAGCAAGACCACCATCAAACACAACACCACGACCTCATTGACAGCCCTCGCCAAGAAAGAGCGCATCAAGGAAATCGCCCGTATGCTGAGCGGCGACGAACTCAGCGAAAACTCGCTAGCGCATGCCGAAGAATTGATGGGAACCGCATAGGAAGCTCAATCGAGCCAAGCGCGGCGAGCCAGTCGTACACGAGGAGCGAGAGCGAGCGAGGGTACGAGCTGGGGAGCGCAAGCGCTTGGCGGAAGCTCCAACGCTGACGGCTGAAGTTCTACCCCTGACAGCTCTTACACAACCCATAGATGTACAAAGAGTGATCGCTGACAGTGAAGCCCTTCTCCTTGGCCACCTTCTGCTGCCTCTCCTCGATCACCTCATCCATGAACTCCTCCACCCGCCCACACTTGGTACAAACGATGTGGTCATGATGCCGGTCGGAATTCATCTCGAACACGCTGTGACCACCCTCGAAATGATGGCGCATCACCAGCCCCGCCGTTTCGAACTGCGT
>DATJXP010000349.1:0-2210 GCA_035500035.1 Candidatus Acidiferrum sp.
GGCGCATCTTTGACGTGCGCTACGAAGAACTCGTTGATGATCTGGAAGGTGTGGCGCGCCGCATCGTCGCCCGTTGCGGCCTTGCTTGGGATCCGCGCTGCCTCGATTTTCACCGCAATACACGCGCGGTCCGCACCGCAAGCGCGATGCAAGTACGCCGGCCGATCTATCGGAGTTCAGTGGGACGTTGGCGCCAATACCGGAAATTCCTGGGCCCATTATTCGCTGCGCTAGCCCCCGAGGCGGATGCGTTCACGCTGCGCAAGGCCGGTTAGTCATGCGCAGGCGACCTCTACGCGTTTTGAGTGTGTTGCGTGTGTACACGCGTTCATCCAACCACCCATCCCCATCGCTTCCCACTTCATGAGGATACCCATGCGAACGACTCTTCTCACGGCTTTGGCCGCCGCGGCCATTCTCTCCGGCGGATTCTTCGCCGACAACGCCAGCGCTTTCACACTTGCCGCACCGTCGGCGCTCGCCGCTACGCCTGCGCTTCTGGTCCAACGCGTTGCGAATGTTTGCGGCCCCACCGGATGCGTTCCGGTGCAAACGAAGAAGGTGCGGCACTTCAAGAATGGCAGCGCCGTCGGGCAACACATCTAGTCGTCCCGACACATAATCGATGCGGTCGGCGCAAGCGCACGCCGCGCCTGGCGTCAATCGCGTTAATCCTGAGCGGCGGGGGTTTCCGACAGCGCGGCGTCGAGCACGCGGCGGCAGGCGATGAGGTCGTCGAGCGCCGTCTGAAGCTTGCGCCGTTGTTCGGCGGCGATCCGTTGCGGCACCGGTTCGTTGCTGTTAGGTGGCACCAGCTTCGGTTCACGCCGCTCATGTGGTCGCGGCTCTCCCGCAAGGCGGGGCGCGATCTGCAGCACCGAGAGATCATCGTCTGAGCCCGCGTCAGCCTGATCTTCGATATCGCTGGCGCCGTTGTCGTCCAGTTCGAGCGATGGCGTCTCCGTGCCGGCGCGCCAGACGCTTTGCACGAACGATTGACCCTGCTCGCGCAACAACCGCTGCACGCCGCGGATGGTGTAGCCTTCGCCGTAAAGCAGATGGCGCACACCGCGCAACAGGTCGACATCATTAGGGCGGTAATAGCGACGGCCGCCGCCGCGCTTCAGCGGCCTGATCTGCGCGAACCGGCTCTCCCAAAATCGGAGCACGTGTTGTGGAACATCGATCTCTTCGGCGACTTCGCTGATCGTGCGGAATGCATCCGGCGCTTTTTCCACTGCCCTGCCCCGTCGGCTGTCAGTCGTCGAGTTCCTTGCCGCCGCCGTCGGGCTCGGAATTGATCCGCTGCTTGAGGATGGCGGAGGGTTTGAACACCATCACCCGGCGCGGCGAAATTGGCACTTCCTTGCCGGTCTTCGGATTGCGGCCGATACGCTGACCTTTCTTGCGCACCACGAACGAACCGAACGACGACAGCTTCACCGTTTCGCCGCGTTCCAGGCAGTCGGTGATTTCTTTCAGAACCAGCTCGACGAGTGTGGCCGATTCAGTACGCGACAGGCCGACCTTCTGATAGACGGCCTCGCATAGATCCGCACGCGTGATCGTCTTTCTCGCCATAGCCAGCCCCGCCTTCGGCGATCAATACTAACCGATCATGGTATCGTACTGAATTATCAAGATTATCAACGATATTAACTTCTCGCGGAACGGTCAACGGCTTTGGCGGCCCTCCGCCTCACCAACGCACCAACGCGGCGCCCCAGGTGAACCCCCCACCCATCGCCTCCAGCAGCAGCAAATCGCCACGCTTGATCCGCCGATCGGTCACGGCATCCGTCAACGCCAGCGGTATCGAGGCCGCGGAGGTGTTGCCATGCCGATCGACCGTGCACACAACCTTGGTCGGGGCGATGCCCAGCTTGTGCGCCGATCCATCGATGATGCGTTTGTTGGCCTGATGCGGGACAAACCAATCGATGTCAGCGACCGAAAAGCCAGTAGCCTTAAAGGCATCGTGAACCACGTCGGTAATCATCGCCACGGCGTGCCGAAACACATCGCGGCCTTCCATCCGCAAATGACCGACGGTGCCGGTCGATGACGGTCCGCCGTCGACATAAAGCTTCGATTTGTAGCGGCCATCGGACCGCAGCCGCACCGTCAAAATGCCGCGATCCTCACGCGTGCCCGGCTGATCTTGCGCTTCAAGCACCACCGCACCCGCGCCGTCGCCGAACAGCACGCAG
>DATJXP010000350.1:0-5758 GCA_035500035.1 Candidatus Acidiferrum sp.
AGCGCGCCACCGCCGGGATGAAGGCCAGCACCAGCAGCGTATCGACGATGACGAAGACGACGGTCGCCACCTGCAATGCGGACGGCGGCAGCGGGGCGATTTCCATCAGCGCGGCGCGGTTCAGTACCAGCGCGATCGAGCCGAACGCGATGGTGGTGACGAGGTAGGCGATGCCGTTGAGCGAAATCAGCCGCGCGATCGTACGCGCTTCCAGACCGGCATTCAGATAGGCGCGTGCGCGCACCGCGCCGCCGGTCAGTACGCCGAAGCCGACGAAGTTGCCGATGGCAAAGGCGATGAACGAAGTCGCCATCACCTGGCGGGGAGGAACCTTGTGCTGCAGATAGGCCAACGACAGAAAATCGAACGCCATCAGCACGCAGAAACTGGCGGCGGTGACGGCTATCGCCAGCAACAGCCGCAGCAGCGGCGTGGTCTTGATGCCGGTCATGATGTCCTGGTAGTGCACCATCGCCAGTTGGTGGCGCAGCGCGAAGAACATCAGCACCGCCATCGCCAGTACGGCGGCGATGGTCAGCCGGCGCACCCAATCGCGCGGCGTGCCGTCTTCTTTGCTGGTGACGTTGGTGTTCATGCGTCAGGCGGTGAACAGGTCCGGGATGGAAAGATAGCGTTCGCCGGTGTCGTAGCAGAAACACAGCACGCGCGCCGCGGGCGGCAGTTCCGGCAGCTTCTGCGCCACGGCGGCCAGCGTGGCGCCGGACGAGATGCCGATCAACAAGCCTTCTTCCTTCGCGGCGCGGCGCGCCATGTCGAACGCGGCTTCCTCGCTGACGGCGATGGTGCCGTCCAGCACCGCACGGTTCAGGACTGCCGGCACGAAGCCGGCGCCGATGCCCTGGATGCGGTGCAGGCCTTTTTCCTTGCCGGCGATCACCTGCGATTTTTCCGGTTCGACCGCGAACGTTTTCAGCCGCGGGAATTTCTGTTTCAACACTTCGGCGACGCCGCTGATGTGGCCGCCGGTGCCGACACCGGTAATCAGACAGTCGAAGCCGTCTGGAAAGTCGGCGAGGATTTCCTGCGCCGTGGTGTCGCGATGGATCTCGACATTGACCGGGTTGGTGAATTGCGACGGCATCCAGCTGTTCGGCGTGGCAGCGATCAACTCGTTGGCCTTGTCGATGGCGCCACCCATGCCTTTTTCACGCGGCGTCAGTTCCAGCTCGGCACCGAACGCCTTCATGATCTGGCGGCGTTCGACCGACATCGATTCCGGCATCGTCAGGATCAGGCGATAGCCTTTGACGGCGGCGACCATGGCCAGGCCGATGCCGGTGTTGCCGGACGTCGGTTCGACGATGACGCTGCCGGGCTTCAGGATGCCGCGCCGTTCGGCGTCGTCGATCATCGCCTTGGCGATGCGGTCCTTGATGCTGGCGCCGGGATTGTTGCGCTCGAGTTTCACCCACACTTCACGCTGGCCGAACAGGCGGTTCAAACGCAGGTGAGGAGTGTTGCCGATGCTGTCGAGGATGTTGGCGAACTTCATGGATGTTTCCTTGCCGGTTGGCGCCGCTGCTGTCGCAGAACCGCCGGGCCGGCGGTTGCCTGGGTCGGGATCAAACGTTGCTGAAGCCGTACAGCCGATGCGGGTTGTCCACCAACAGTTTCTGCTGCAGCACGGCGGTGTCGGCCATCAACGGAATCAGATCGACCAGGTCGCCGTCGTTCGGCATGTGCTCCTTGATGTTCGGATGCGGCCAGTCGGTGCCCCACAGTACGCGGTCGGGGGCGATGTCGATCAACGCTTTCGCGAACGGCATCGCGTCGGTGAACGGCGGGCCCAGTGACGAGATGCGCTCGGCGCCGCATACCTTGATCCAGCAATTGTCGCGCCTGGCGAACTCGAGCAGGATTTTGAACGGCTTCTGGTCGAGGCCGTCCTTGGTCGGTACGCGGCCCATGTGGTCGATGATGTACGGCACCGGCAGGCTGTCGAGCAGCTTTTCGTGGGTGACGAGATCGATGGCGTCGAAGTGCAGTACCACGTGCCACTTGAACGCCTTGATGCGGTTGACCACCAGGTGGAACTCGTCCATGTCGGGCACGCCGCCGAGATGCTTGACGAAATTGAAGCGGCAGCCGCGGATGCCCTGGCTGTGCAATTTTTCTATCGCTTTCTCGTCGAACGTGCGATCGATGTTGGCGACGCCGCGATAACAGCCGCCGCTCTGGGCGATGGCGTCGATGATGGGGTCGTTGTTGACGCCGTGACAGCTGGCGTTGACCAGCACGGCGCGCGTCAATCCGAGTATGCCTTGCAACTGCTTGAACAGGTCGAGCCCGGCATCCGGCGGCGTGTAGGTGCGATCGGCTGCGAACGGGTACCTGGAGGCCGGGCCGAAGATGTGGCAGTGGGCGTCGGTGGCGTTCTTCGGCAGCTTGAATCTGGGAGTCTTGGTGTTGGGATCGGGTGCCCGGCAGGGTTTGGTCATGGTGCGAACTCAGACGAAAAAACGAGGCGGTAATTTACCATAGGTCATGCGCGTGAAACCCCATGTTTGGCATGGACAAATTTCCGTAAAGATTGCAAGTTTCGCCCTGTCATTTGCCGGGTGTTTCCAGTAGGCTGCGCCGGTCTTCGGAACCGACCGGTTCCGCACTTCCAGTCGCAGCAATCCCTGGCCGATGTACCTGATCGTCAAGACCATCCACATGACCTGTGCGCTGATCAGCTTCACGGGATTCCTGTTGCGCTCCTACCTGATGATGATCGAGTCGCGCTGGCTCAATCACAAATTCGTATTGATCACGCCGCATATCATCGACACCGTCTTTCTGCTCAGCGGTGGCGTGATGGCCTTCATGGTCAATTTCGGACTGTTCAACCAACTATGGCTCACCAGCAAGGTGATGTTGCTGGTGGTGTACCTGTTCTTCGTCGGCCAGGCCCTCAATCGCGGCCGCACCAAGGCCATCCGCATCGGCGCCTTCTTCTGCGCCATTTCCACCTTCGGTTACATCGTCGGCATTGCCGTCAACAAGAGCCCGCTCAGCTGGTTTGCCTGAGCGTGGCCACCTGCGTCGAATGACCACTCTTTTATGAGGGGCGCTTTGCTGCAATAATCCGGCCGTACCGGCAGGGGGACTGCCGGCGTGACGGATGAACCGCCCGGCCATGTCAGCAATCAATAATCTGCCGCGAAGACACCTGATGGTTTATTGCCTGTCGGCCGTAGTCCCGCTGATGCTGACGGCCTTGCTGTTCCATTTGCCGCTGGTCACCCATAACCGTTTCTTCCTGCCCGGCACCAACCGCACGCTGCTGGGCTATGTGATCCACTCAGCCTTCCTGGCCGCCGCCTGCGGCATCGTTCCGCTGATCCCGCTGCTGATCAACACCGAGAGCAAGGTCGGCAAATACATGTCGAGAATCGCATTTGCCGTGTTGGGCTTCATCTGCGGCTGGATCGCGCGGGCGCTGGCCGGCACCGGCGGCATGTTGTTCTTCGTGCTGCTGGTGTTCGTCACCTACGGCGGCGGCACGCTGTTCCTGTTCGATTGGCTGTTTGGCGTGACGCGCACCTTCCTGACGTTGCTGCGCTGGTCGGTGGCGTTGTTCAGTTACGTCACGCTGCAGTTGCAGTTCAATCTCAGCATCGACATCGACACCTGGAAGAACACCAACGATGCGATCACGTTCGGTGCCGCTTACTTCTACCTGCTGTCGCTGCTGGAAGTGGTGCTGTATCCACCGCTGATGTGGTACCTCGAACACCGCCTGCGCGGCGAACGCCGCTACTCGATCGCGCTCGACGGTTTTGGCAAGACCGAAGTCTGGGACTAGCGGGGATTGCCGCTCATTTCTGGCGGTCGTACACGCGTTCGAGTTCGATCGCTTCCGCGAACGAGTTGGGTTTTATCGTGAACTCCGCGTGCAAGCGTTTGCCGCCGTCGCTCAGCGAATAAGTGGCCGCCACGTAACCGCCGTCGCGCGGGTGCATTTCCACTTGCAGCTTGCCGTCCTTCCATTGACCCTCGAGAAAATCTTCCGACGAGTCCAGCGCATTGAGGCTGACGCTATGGCTGCGGTTGTCGGTATAGACCGTGGACTTGAAATTGTCGGCATATTCGAACACGTAGCCTTCGGGTACGGCGGTGATGGCAAGCACTGGGTCGTACGAGAAACGGTCGTACAGTTCCTGGTCGGCCGGCCCGCCGCGGTATTTGTCCTTGCGTTTGTCGAACCAACTGCTATCGACTTTCTCGCCGGCCTTGCGTATCGCTTTCTCCACCTGGCTGTCGGTGTTGTCGCTGAGTCCTTCATTGATGCGCCAACGGCCGTTGAAGGCGGAATCGGCTTGTGCCAACGACCAACTGCCGGCGAGCAGCAACGGCAGCAGTATCGATAAACGAAGCAGGCGTAGCGATGACATCGGCATGGGCGGTGGAGTTTGTGCGTGGGGCGCCACAGTGCCTGCGCTCGGGCCGGCAGTCAATTGCAGGAGTGGTTCGCTGGCAACTTGGCAGTCACTCGGGCAAACTCCGGCGACAAAATAAGAGGGGAGCGACCATGGCAATGACAAGATTCCAGTGGCGCCGGTACTGGCGCCTGTTGCTGACACTGACGCTGCTGGCAACGGCTGCCTGCAGCAGAACCGCCGACAAGGCAGCGGCCACGGCTGCCACCAACGGCGAAGCCGCCGACCTGGCCGTGCTGCAGCGCCAGTTGCAGGATTTGCAGGCGCGCACCGAGCGGGTCAAGGACATCAGCGCGATCAAAACGCTGCAACGGGCTTACGGCTACTACATGGAAAAGGGGCTGTGGGACGAAGCCGCCAACCTGTTTGCCGATGCTTCCACGCTGGAACTGGCGCGCGACGGCGTCTATGCCGGCAAGGAACACATACGCCAATATTTCTACGCGCTCGGCAACGGCAAGCAAGGGCTGCAGCAAGGCCAACTCGATGAACAACTGCTGGTAATGCCGGTGATCACGCTCGGCGACGACGGCAAGAGCGCCAAGGGTCGTTGGCGCGACATCAGGCTGGTCGGCCAGTTTGGCCAGCACGCCGAATGGGGCGAGGGTCCGTTCGAGAACGAGTACGTCAAGGACAAGGGTGTCTGGAAATTCGGCAAGGTCAAATGGCAGCAGGCCATCCTGGTGCCGTATGTCGGTGGCTGGGCCAAAAATGAAGACTACAACAAGGGACTGTGGGCAGCCGGCAAGCTGATGCCGGACATGCCGCCGACGGACGATCATGGCTGGTGGCCGGAAGTGTGGTTGCTGCCGTTCCATTTCACCAATCCGGTGGCTTCGCCGCTGGTTGCGCCGCCGGCACCGGCCTCGACGCCGCCCAGTGCCGCCGATCTGAAAACGCTGGCGACGCAAGTGGTGGCGTTGCAGGCCGAAGCCACGCGACTGGAAGCCGAACACGACCTGGAAAACCTGCAGGGCATTTTCGGTTTCTATTACGACAAGAACGAGTGGCAGCAGGCGGCCGATCTGTTTACCGACGATGCCACGTTCGAGTGGGGCGGCTCCGGCGTCTATGTCGGCAAGGCCCACATCCTTGCCTACCTGAAATCGCTCGGCAAGGAGGGCCCACAGGAAGGCCTGCTCAACGACCAGATGCAATTGCAACCGATAGTGACGGTGGCTGCCGACGGCCTGAGCGCGAAAGGGCGCTGGCACTTGTTCTCGCAGGAAGCCGTGCACGGCGTCAATCATTTCTGGGGCACCGGCATCTACGAAAACGAATACCGCAACGACAACGGCGTGTGGAAGCTCAGC
>DATJXP010000351.1:0-8880 GCA_035500035.1 Candidatus Acidiferrum sp.
GCGTCTGGGCATGGTGCTCGACATGACACTGCGCGACATCGAGCGCGTGCTGTACTTCGAAGCGTACGTGGTGATCGAACCGGGCATCACCCCGCTCGAACGCTACCAGCTTCTGACCGAAGACGAACTGCTCGACGCGCAGGACGAATATGGTGAAGACGCGTTCTCCGCCGGGATCGGTCACGACGAACGATTCGAAGTACAGCACGCGCTCGATGTCGCGCAGGCTCATGTCGAGAATCAAGCCGATGCGGGACGGCAGCGACTTCAGGAACCAGATGTGCGCCACCGGGCTGGCCAGCTCGATGTGGCCCATGCGTACGCGACGCTCCTTGGTCAGCGCGACTTCGACGCCGCATTTTTCACAGATGACGCCACGATGTTTCAGACGCTTGTACTTGCCGCACAAGCATTCGTAGTCCTTCACCGGACCGAAGATCTTGGCGCAGAACAGGCCGTCACGCTCCGGCTTGAAAGTACGGTAGTTGATGGTTTCGGGCTTTTTCACCTCGCCGAACGACCAGGAACGAATCAGCTGGGGTGAAGCAAGACCAATGCGAATGGAGTCGAAATCGTCAGACTGTTTTTGCGCTTTGTGGAAGGCTATCAAATCTCTCATTGTCGGTTCCGCCTTTGCAAATCTCTAATATTCAAATGTCGATGTGTGATGCACGCTTATATCGCGACGATCAATTGTCGACATCCAACTCCATATCGATACCGAGTGAACGGATTTCCTTCAGCAATACGTTGAAGGACTCCGGCATGTACGCTTCCATCCGGTCGTCGCCGTCCACGATGTTCTTGTACATCTTGGTACGGCCGTTGACGTCGTCGGACTTGACGGTGAGCATTTCCTGCAGCGTGTACGCGGCGCCATAGGCTTCCAGCGCCCACACTTCCATTTCGCCGAAACGCTGGCCACCGAACTGCGCCTTGCCACCGAGCGGCTGCTGGGTGACCAGAGAGTAAGAACCGGTCGAGCGCGCGTGCATCTTGTCGTCGACCAGGTGGTTCAGCTTCAGCATATACATCACGCCGACGGTGACTTTGCGATCGAAGGCCTGCCCTGTGCGACCGTCGTACAGCGTCATCTGGCCGTCTTCGCTGAGGCCGGCGAGCTTGAGCATTTCCTTGATCTCGGCTTCGCTGGCGCCATCGAACACGTTAGTCGCCATCGGCACGCCGGACCTCAGGTTCTGCGCCAGTTCGATGATCTCGCCATCAGTCAGCTTGTCGAGCGTTTCCTTGCGTTTGGCACTGCCGACGCCGTTGTAGATCCTGTCGAGGAACTTGCGGATATCGGATGCCTTGGCTTTGTCGTTGTGATAATCCCGCAGCATACCGTTGATCTTTTCGCCCAGTCCTTTGGCGGCAGCGCCAAGATGGGTTTCCAGGATCTGGCCCACGTTCATACGCGACGGTACGCCGAGCGGGTTCAACACGATGTCGACCGGATTGCCGTGCTCGTCATACGGCATGTCTTCGATCGGCATGATCACCGAGATGACACCTTTGTTACCGTGACGACCTGCCATTTTGTCGCCCGGTTGCACGCGGCGTTTGATGGCGAGGTAGACCTTGACGATCTTCAGCACGCCCGGTGCCAGGTTGTCGCCCTGGGTGATCTTGCGTTTCTTGTCGGCGAAGTATTCATCCAACATCGCCTTGCGTTCGGCCAATTGCACGCCGGCTTTTTCCAACTGTTCGCTCAGCTTGTCGTCAATCAGGCGCAGCTTGAACCAGTCGTCATGCTTGAGGCCGTCCAGATACTCTTCGGTCAACTCATCGCCTTTCTTCAGTTTAGGACCGCCGGCCACGCTCTGGCCGAGCAGCGCCTTGCGCAGACGGGCGAAGGTAGCCGTTTCGACGATACGGTATTCGTCATCGACGTCTTTCCGCACTTTGGCCAATTGCATCGCCTCGATTTCCAGTGCGCGCTGGTCTTTTTCCAGACCGTCGCGGGTAAATACCTGCACGTCGATGACGGTACCCTTCACGCTGCTCGGTACACGCAACGAAGTGTCTTTAACGTCAGACGCTTTCTCGCCGAAGATGGCGCGCAACAGTTTTTCTTCCGGCGTCAATTGGGTTTCGCCCTTTGGCGTCACCTTGCCAACCAGGATGTCTCCGGCGTCAACTTCGGCGCCGATGTGCACGATGCCGGACTCGTCGAGGCGCGCCAATGCACTCTCACCGACGTTCGGAATGTCGGCGGTGATTTCTTCCGCACCCAGTTTGGTATCGCGGGCGATACAGGTCAGTTCCTGGATGTGGATCGAGGTGAAGCGGTCTTCTTTTACAACGCGTTCGGAGATCAGGATCGAATCTTCGAAGTTGTAGCCGTTCCACGGCATGAAGGCGATGCGCATGTTCTGGCCCAGCGCCAGTTCGCCGATGTCGATCGACGGGCCGTCGGCCAGTACGTCTTTCTTCGATACCACGTCACCGATTTTCACCAACGGTTTCTGGTTGATGCAGGTGTTCTGGTTGGAGCGGGTGTACTTGATCAGGTTGTAGATATCGACACCGGCTTCGCCGGCTTCGGTTTCTTCGTCATTGACGCGCACGATGATGCGGCCGGCATCGGCGTAATCGATGACACCGCCACGACGGGCGACTACGCACACACCGGAATCCTGTGCCACGTTGCGTTCCATACCGGTGCCGACCAGCGGTTTCTCGGAGATCAGCGTCGGCACTGCCTGGCGCTGCATGTTCGAACCCATCAATGCACGGTTGGCGTCGTCATGTTCCAGGAACGGGATCAACGATGCAGCTACGGACACAACCTGCTGCGGCGACACGTCCATGTATTGAACCTGGTCGCGTGGCATCATGGTGAATTCGTTCAAGTGCCGCACGGAGATCAGATCCTGCGTCAGACGGTTCTTGCCATCGACCGGCGACGAGGCCTGCGCGATGACGTAACCACTTTCTTCGATGGCGGACAAATACACGACGTCGTCGGTCACGACGCCGTCAGTTACCTTGCGCACCGGGCTTTCGATGAAACCGTATTCGTTGGTGCGGGCATAGGTGGCCAGCGAGTTGATCAGGCCGATGTTCGGACCTTCAGGCGTTTCGATCGGGCACACGCGACCATAGTGGGTCGGATGAACGTCGCGCACTTCGAAACCGGCGCGTTCGCGCGTCAGGCCACCCGGGCCAAGCGCGGAAATACGACGCTTGTGGGTAACTTCCGACAGCGGGTTGTTCTGGTCCATGAATTGCGACAGCTGCGAGGAACCAAAGAATTCCTTGATGGCAGCAGCAACCGGCTTGGCATTGATCATGTCCTGCGGCATCAGGCCTTCGCTGTCGGCCATCGACAGACGCTCCTTCACGGCACGCTCGACGCGCACCAATCCGACACGGAACTGGTTTTCGGCCATTTCACCGACGCTGCGAATGCGACGGTTGCCGAGGTGGTCGATGTCGTCGACGACGCCGAAACCATTGCGGATATCGACCAGAGTCTTGATCACGTCAACGATGTCTTCGCGACTCAATACGCCGGGGCCTTCCGAGCTTTCACGGCCCAGACGACGATTGAACTTCATGCGACCGACGTTCGACAGGTCGTAACGCTCAAGCGAGAAGAACAGGTTGCTGAACAGGTTTTCCGCGGATTCCTTCGTCGGCGGCTCACCCGGACGCATCATGCGGTAGATCTCGACCAACGCGTCCATCCGGACCTGGGTCGAATCGATGCGCAGCGTGTCGGAAATGAACGGACCGCAGTCGAGGTCGTTGGTGTAGATGGTCTTGAATTCTTTCAAGCCCATTTTCAGGAATGTGGTAAGCATTTCCTGGGTGACTTCGGCATTGCAGGCGTACTTGATTTCGCCGGAGTCCTTGTCGACCACATCATGCGCCAGCGCATTGCCGATGACGAATTCGGCCGGCACTTCCAGCTTGGTCAGCTTGGCTTTTTCCATATCGCGGATGTGGCGGTTGGTGATACGCACACCGGACTTGACGATTTCGCTGTCGCCAGCCTTGATTGCGAAGTTGAGTACCTGGCCGCGCAGACGCGCCGGCACCAGCTCGACGGAGATGGTACCGTTCTTGTCAATGAAGTAGCTGTTGTTGTCATAGAACATCTCCAGGATTTCCTGGGTGCTATAACTAAGCGCGCGCAGCAGTACGGTCGCCGGCAGTTTGCGGCGACGATCGATGCGGACATAAACCAGATCTTTCGGATCGAATTCGACATCAAGCCAGGACCCGCGGTAAGGAATGATGCGGGCGGAATACAGCAGCTTGCCGGAGCTGTGGGTTTTGCCTTTGTCGTGATCGAAGAACACGCCTGGCGAACGGTGCAGCTGCGACACGACGACGCGCTCGGTACCGTTGATGACGAAGGTGCCGCTGTCGGTCATGAGCGGAATTTCGCCCATGTACACTTCCTGCTCTTTGATGTCCTTGATGACTTTGGCGGTGGATTCTTTTTCGTAGATGATCAACCGCACTTTGACGCGCAGCGAAACGGCATAAGTGGCGCCGCGCAGGATACATTCACTGACGTCGAATTCGGGTTTGCCGAGCCGGTAGGAAACGTACTCGAGCAATGCTTTGCCGGAATAGCTGACGATCGGGAAAATCGATTTGAAGGCCGCGTTCAGGCCCTTGTCCAGTCTTTCCTCGGCCTTCACTTCTGCCTGGGTAAACTCCTTGTAGGAGTTGATCTGGATTTCCAGGAGGTAAGGGATATTCATGGCGCTTTTCAGCTTGCCAAAATCTTTACGGATACGTTTTTTCTCAGTGTATGTGTATGCCATCTGCTAATCCTGATAACCGTGTTTCCGATTTCATTACCCGGCCGGACATTTCAGCTTCCGGGTAATACCGATACCACCTACAACGCAGAAAGGCGGAGCCCCGAACGGAGCTCCACCTTCCATAGCCTCAAGAGGCCAAGACCTTATTTCAGGTCTACTTTCGCACCGGCTTCTTCCAGTTTGGCTTTCATGGAAGCAGCATCGGCTTTGTTTACGCCTTCTTTCACCGTGGACGGAGCGCCGTCTACCAGGTCTTTGGCTTCTTTCAGGCCCAGACCAGTCAGCTCGCGCACGACTTTGATGACGTTCACTTTCTTATCACCGGCGCTGGCCAGAACTACGGCGAACTCATCTTTCTCTTCCACAGCAGCAGCGGCACCACCGGCTGCAGGGGCAGCGACGGCAACAGCGGCAGCGGCGGAAACGCCGAACTTGGCTTCCATGGCGGATACCAGTTCAACTACTTCCATCACGGTGAGGTTAGCAATACCTTCGAGGATTTCATCTTTAGACAGAGCCATTACTCTTATCTCCTAATCAAATGTTTTGGGTTAACAGAAGTTCAAACGGAAGTCAGGCTGCTTGCTGTTTCTGGTCGCGCACGGCCGCAACTCCACGAGTAACCTTGGTAGGCACTTCGTTGAGCGTACGGGCCAGCTTGGTGACCGGAGCGAGCATCAGGCTCATGAGCGTTGCGATGGCCTGATCGTAGGTCGGCAGGCTTGCCAACACGTCGATCTGGTCCGCAGACAATAATTTGCCGCTCACTGCCAATGCCTTGACTGAGAATTTCTCATTTGCCTTGGCAAACTCCTTGAGCACGCGCGCGGCGGCTCCCGGGTCGGCCTGGGAAAATGCCAGCAGTGTCGGACCTTTCAATGCGGGACCAAGGCACTCGAATTCCGTGCCGGCAACCGCTTTCTTGAGCAGGGTGTTTCTGACAACTCGCAGATACACGCCACTCTCACGAGCGGTTTTACGCAATGCAGTAAGGTGCGCCACTTCTATGCCGCGGAAATCCGCGACAACGGCAGACAAAGCACTTTTAGCAGCTTCACTGACTTCAGAGACGATCTGTTGTTTGTCTTCGAGTCTAATAGCCACTAACGTTACTCCTGATTTGAATCCGGCATCCTTCCATCCAAGAGAAAGAAGAGCCGGTTCGGATCTTGATCCTGCAGCACCTGGCAGCTACTGCAGGCCCTAATTGGTGAGGCCTCGCCCTGCGGCATGAAACCAGTGGTTTCACGCTACGGCGGGCAGGGATACACCATCTGCGCAGGAAATTAAGGATGCGGATTCGAGTTGATTCAACGTGACCTTGACTGCCGGCCCCATTTACATCAGTCGAATTCAGCAACCACCTGCGGTCTTTGATGGTTCTGCCGGATTCAAGATTGCTCTTGCGAAACGGCAGCACCCCAAAGTTCTGTTTGTGCTTGCCGGCAACGCCGGCAAACATCTGATTCGTTACACGCCCAACGTTGACTGATCGAGCAAGATGCCAGGCCCCATGGTGGAGGACAGCACCACTTTCTGGATGTAAATGCCTTTGGAAGTCGATGGCTTGACGCGTTTCAGGTCGGACAACAGCGCTTCGAGATTGCCTTTGACCTTCTCGGCGCTGAAACCGATTTTACCGATACCGCCATGCACGATGCCATTTTTGTCAGTACGGAAACGTACCTGGCCCGCTTTGGCGTTTTTGACCGCGCCGGCAACATCGGGAGTCACGGTGCCAACCTTCGGGTTTGGCATCAGACCTTTCGGACCCAGGATGGTGCCCAATTGGCCGACTACACGCATGGCATCGGGGCTGGCGATCACAACATCAAAATCGATGTTGCCAGCCTTGATGCTCTGCGCCAGATCGTCGAAACCGACTACGTCAGCACCGGCATCCTTGGCTTTCTGGGCATTGGCGCCTTGGGCAAACACGGCAACGCGCACTTCTTTGCCATTGCCGTGCGGCAACGTGGTCGCGCCACGGACGTTCTGGTCCGATTTGCGCGGATCGACGCCGAGGTTAATGGCAACGTCAATCGACTCTTTGAACTTTTTGGATGCAACATCATTCAAGATGGAAACAGCTTCCTCGACCGAGTAAAGCTTGCCGGCTTGCACCTTGGTGGCAATCAGTTTTGCCTTTTTGGAAATCTTGGCCATTACTTCACCCCTTCAGTTTCGATGCCTGCGCTTCTGGCGCTACCTGCCAACGTCCTCACTGCGGCATCCATACTGGCGGCCGTCAGATCGGGCATTTTCACTTTGGCAATTTCTTCCAACTGCTTGCGGGTCAGTTTGCCGACCTTTTCGCTGTTGGGACGGCTGCTACCGCTCTGAATGCCTGCCGCTTTTTTCAGCAGCACGCTCGCAGGCGGGGTCTTCATGATGAAGGTGAAGCTGCGATCAGCGTATACCGTGATCACCACCGGGATCGGCAGGCCAGGCTCCACGCCTTGAGTCTGCGCGTTGAACGCTTTGCAGAACTCCATGATGTTGACGCCGTGTTGGCCCAGCGCAGGACCGACCGGCGGACTGGGGTTGGCTTTACCAGCTGCGACTTGCAGCTTGATATAAGCCTGTATCTTCTTTGCCATGTTGCCTCCTTTGGGTGCGAACGCCCGGCATTTACCGGACTCCCCGGCGCAGGACCCGACAAGGGAACCCCGCGACTTTGTCGTTTGCCTGCCATGAAGCCAGGCGGTTGATTGACTACTTCTTTACTGCTTTTGCTACAGCTTACTGCTGACAGCTGCCCGTCAGCCTTTTTCTACCTGCGAGAACTCGAGCTCCACCGGCGTCGAGCGACCGAAAATCAACACCGCTACACGTACACGATTTTTTTCGTAGTTCACTTCTTCCACCGTACCGGTGAAGTCGTTGAACGGGCCATCGATCACCCGTACCAATTCACCCGGTTCGTAAACCGTTTTGTGAGCCGGCTTGTCGACGGTTTCTTCAAGCCGATTGAGAATCTCGTTCACTTCGCGCTGGGTAATAGGCGCCGGCTTATCGGCCGTACCTCCAATGAAGCCCATCACTCGCGGAGTTTCCTTGACCAAATGCCAAGTGTCATCGTTCAACACCATCTGGATCAGCACGTATCCAGGGAAAAACTTCCTCTCGCTGCGGCGTTTTTGTCCACCACGCATTTCGAGTACTTCCTCGGTGGGTACCAACACATCACCGAAGTACGGCCCCAAATTTGACAAGGCGATACGCTCTTCGAGCGACTGTTTTACTTTGCGCTCAAAGCCGGAATAAGCGTGCACCACGTACCAGCGCTTATTTTCTGTGCCTGTCGTCATATCTGCCTTTTCCTGCCAAATCCTGCCAAAACCTTCAAACGCCCAGCAACGTCTTCAGCAGCCAGCTCAAAGTCGAGTCAAGCGCATAAAGGATCAACGCCAACACCAGAACTGCCGCAACCACGATCAGCGTGGTATGTGTCGTTTCCTCTCTGGTAGGCCAAACTACCTTGCGTATCTCGGTTTTGGCTTCTACCCCCAACTCTACAAAAGCCCGGCCCTTGGCTGTCTGCCCGGCAATGAATGCCGCGACGGCAGCCAACACCACCAACGCAATGCTGCGATAAACCCAGGAATAGTCAGAAAAGTGGCTATTCCCATAAACGCCGGCCACGACCAGCACCAGAACGATCAGCCATTTGGCCACGTCACCCTTGGTTTCTGCTGTCTTCACTTTATCGTTCATACACTGCCTGGTGGCAGGCCAGGAGGGTCTCGAACCCCCAACCTGCGGTTTTGGAGACCGCCGCTCTGCCAATTGAGCTACTGGCCTATCAAACTTCTTTTTTACAATCCGACTTGCTTATAGCCAAATCCAACTTTATCCAGCTCTATCCAACTAACAACGCAATCCGGATTGATCTTGCTTCGACGACAAAGCCGGAACCCCATTCAGGGTCCCGGCTTTAAGTCATTTATTATCAATTACTCGATGATTTTGGCGACGACGCCAGCACCGACCGTGCGACCACCTTCACGGATTGCAAACCGCAACCCTTCGTCCATTGCCACCGGTGCAATCAGCTCCACCACCATCTTGATGTTGTCGCCCGGCATCACCATCT
>DATJXP010000352.1:0-7031 GCA_035500035.1 Candidatus Acidiferrum sp.
GGCCGCCGGGCAGCGCGGGCAGTGCGGTGTGCAATGGAAGCCCCAGATGTTCCAGCGTGCTGCTTACCATGTGCGGATGCTGGCCGCTGGATACGACATGGCCCGCTATCCCCGGATAGCAGGGCAAGGCCCGGATGACCGAAGCGAGCTTCAGGCATTCGGGGCGCGTTCCGACAATGCACGTCAGCTTGAGAGCTGTTGTTGTGCTGTCCATGATGGAAACCCGTCAAAGTCGTCTGGTGGCGAGGTTTCCGTTCCGGAGGTTTTCATTGGTGGATAAAAACGGTCCCTTCAATCGGCCGTTGCTGCCACTACCGGCCGTTATTGTTGTGGTCGAGCGTCCAGGTCGTCTTTCCGCAACCTTTCAATCCGAGAATAGGGTGGCGATTGCATAAAAGAAAGAGAAGAAGCCCCGATGCAGCGGAGCGCGGCCAAAATTGACGCCATCCTAATTTTTATTTGACGAGTAGTTCCGTAACCAGCATCAGCAGCATGCCGCCCTGGCGATCATCGCGACCGATCAGGGCTTTGCGATTCAAGTAGGCATCGAGCGAATCCTGTCCGACGGTGGATTCGCAGACGTTGACGAAGCCGTAGTTGTCGTCGGTGCGCATCGCCACGCTGCTCCATGCCCGCTCGACCAATTCGCGCAGTTGCGGATCCAGCCAGCCTTGCCTGATGCCGCGCAACAACGCAGTGGCGATCATCGTGGTGGCGGACGTTTCCGGCCAACTGCCCTCGATGTCGATCACGTTGTGCCACATGCCATCGACATCGACATGCGCCAACAGCGTGCCGGCGTGGGCCTGAAACAGTTGCAACAGGCGCTTGTGGGCGGCGTGGTCGGCAGGGATTTCGCTGAGCGCCAATGCCAGCCCGAGCGAGGCAAAAGCATTGCCGCGGCCCCAGGCGGCTTCGGCTTTCGGCCAGTGATTGTAGAGGCCGTCGTCGCGCAGCAGTTCCTTGTGCATGTAGTTGACGTGGTTCAGCGCCATGTCGAAGTAGCGCTGCTCGCCGGTCAGCTTGCCGACCTTCGCCAGCAACGGCGTTTCCATGAAGAACGCATCGCTGTAATCGCCGTGGAACGGCATCACGTCTTTCGGCTTGCCGTTGGCATCGAAGCCGAGGTCGGCGGCGCGGCGCGCCAGTTGCAAATAACGTTGAGAGCGCGGATTGCGCGTGTGTTCGGCCAACTCGGCGTACAGCAGGTGGCCGGCGATCTGCAGTGAGCTCGTCAGCGGCACCTTGTCGGCATTGTCGAGCGTGGTGGCGACGATGCGCTCGACCTCCGCCAGTTGGCCGAGCCGCATCCTGCCGATCAGCGCCATCGCCGGGATGTAGGTCAGCGCCGTCAGCTGCTGGCCATAGACGCCGGCCAATCCTTGCGCCACTGCCTGCGGCGAGCGGGCTCGCCGCGCCTCGACGGCCTTGCGTGCAGCCGACATCGCATAGGACTGTTTGCCGCGCAGCGCGGCGATCAGTTCGTCGGCACCATGCACGGTGCGCAACGGAATGCTGCCGGGGATGGCGGCAGCCTTCATCAGCGCGGTGGCGAGTTCGTAGTCGTCGTCACCGGCGATCAGGACCAGGTCCGGTGGCACCGTCGTCAGCCAGCGCCACAGCGACCACGCGGTCCAGTTGGTGGCATAGGCCGGTTCGTTGGGCGGGAACAGCAGCGGCACCGCATCCGGATTGGCCACGGGTACGAACACGGCATCGACAAAGTTGTCGGCGGCATTGACGTACGCATCGTAGGCGTCGCGCACCATGCGGATGCCGGCGGCATTGCCATTGAGTCCGCCCAGCACCACCACTTGCGGCGCATTCGCCACCTGGGCCGGTACGCTGAGAGCGTCGATGGGGCGTTGCTGTGCGCTCATGCCGATGATCATGCTGGGGGTCGCCTCGGAGCGGGAGTTTTCCCCATTCTACTTTTTCCCGTACTACAAGCGAGGCTGGTTTGCTTTACACTTGCGCCAATACCGACCCGCGGCCCATGGGGCCAAGCCGACCGGATAAACCCTTGTCCCAGCTCAGACCCGATACCTTGGCCATCGTGCCGCTGCGAGGCGGTTCCAAGGGCCTGCCCGGCAAGAACACCCGATTGCTGGCGGGACAACCGCTGTACCGTTATGCGCTCGATGCCGCACGCGAGGCCGGCATTGCCAGCGTCGTCATCTCCACCGATATCGAAGCCGTGCTGGCCACCGATCATGGCACTGGCGTGCGCGCCGTGCGGCGTCCGGCGGAGTTGGCCACCGATACCACGCCGATGAATGCCGTGCTGCTGCACTTGCTGGCGCAGCCGGAAATGAAGGCCGGCACCGTCGTGCTGCTGCAAGCGACGTCGCCGCTGCGGCGCGGCGAACATATCGAGGCGGCGCTGGACTTGTACGCCACCGGCAAGCATGAACTGGTGATGTCGGTGGTGGCGACCGATGCCGGCATACTCAAATACGGCTTCGTCGAGAGCGGCAGCTTCGTGCCGGTCAACGATGTCAACTACGTGTTTTCCAACCGCCAGCAGTTGCCGCCGGTGTACCGGCCCAACGGCGCCATCTACGTGTTCGATGCGCAGTGGTTTCTGCAGAGCGGCGGCTTTGCCACCGGCAAGATAGGCGCCTATGTGATGACGACGGATGACAGTCATGACATCGACAATGCCGACGACTTCGCGCGCTGCGAGCAATTGTTATTGGCGCGCCGCAATCCAGTGAGGTGATTCCATGCAAATCGCAGGCAGAAAGATCGGCCCCGAACATCCGCCGCTGATCGTGGCGGAGATCGGCATCAACCACGGCGGTTCGCTCGATGTGGCCAAGGGCATGGTGCTGGCGGCAGCGAAATCCGGCTGCGAGATCATCAAACACCAGACCCATTTCGTCGACGATGAAATGACGGAAGAAGCCAAGAGCATTTTCCCGCCCAATGCCGACAAGTCGATCTGGGATGTGATGCTGGAGTGTGCGTTGTCGGCCGACGACGAGCGCGAACTGCAGCGCTACACGCAGTCGCTCGGCATGATATACATCTCGACGCCGTTCTCGCGCCGCGCCGCTGACTTCCTGAACAGCATCGACGTACCGGCGTTCAAGATCGGGTCCGGCGAATGCGACAACCTGCCGCTGATCCGTCACATCTGCGGCTTCGGCAAGCCCATCATCATGAGCACTGGCATGCAGAGTCTCGATGCGCTGCGGCCGGGCGTGGAAATCCTCGACAAATCCGGCGTCGATTATGCGTTGCTGCAATGCACGAATCTGTATCCGTCGCCGCCCGAGATCGTTTCGTTGCGCGGCATCACCGAACTGCGCAACGCGTTTCCGCGCGCAGTGATCGGTTTCTCCGACCACAGCATAGGCCCCGATATGGCGCTGGCTTCCGTTGCGCTCGGTGCCTGCATCATCGAGCGGCATTACACCGACACGCGCTATCGCAAGGGCCCCGACATCAGTTGCTCGATGGACCCGCTCGAACTGAAACACCTGATCGACCGCAGCAAGGAAATCCACATCGCGCTGCACAATCCCAAGCGTCGCACCGCACCGGAAGAAGACGTGTACCGTTTTGCGCGCAGTTCGGTGGTGGCCGACCGCGATCTCGCCGCCGGCACCGTGCTCGCCGCTGCCGACATCTGGGCCCGCCGCCCGGGCTCGGGCGAGATCGCCGGCTACGACTTCGACAAGGTGGTCGGCCGCAAATTGAAGGTGGCGCTCAAGCGCAACCAGCAAGTGAAGTGGTCGGACCTGGTTTAGCAAGGACTCCCTGCATGCAAGCGAAATCGTTGCTGTTCGTCACCGGCACCCGCGCCGACTACGGCAAGATCGAACCGCTGGCGCAGGCGGCGAAGGCGGCCGGCTGCAAGGTGGGCTTCTTCATCACCGGCATGCACATGCTGGCCAAGTACGGCGAAACCCGCATCGAAGTGCGCCGCTTCGAGGGTGCCGACTTCTTCGAATACGTCAACCAGCGTCACGGCGATCCGCAGGACGTGGTGCTGGCCAAGACCATCCTCGGTTTTTCCGACTGGCTGGCCGAATACAAGCCCGATCTCGTCATCATCCACGGCGACCGCATCGAAGCGCTGGCGGTGGCACTGGTGTGCGCGACGCGTTACGTGCCGTGCGCGCATGTCGAAGGCGGCGAACTGTCGGGCACCATCGACGAAATTTACCGTCACTGCAATTCCAAGTTGTGCCGTTATCACTTCGTCAGCTCCGACGCGGCGAAGAGCAGGGTAGTAGCGCTCGGGGAAAATCCCGACGACATCTTCGTCATCGGTTCGCCCGAACTCGATTTCCACGGTGCGCCGCCGGCAGTGACGCTCGATGACGTACGCAAGCGTTACGACATTGCGTTTGCCGACTACGGCATTGCGGTGTTCCATCCGGTGACCTCGGAACAAAATACTATCGGAGCGCAAGCCCGCAGCCTGTTCGGCGCGCTGGAACAATCCGGCCGCAACTTCGTGGTGATCTCGCCCAACAACGATCCCGGCTCCGACGACATCTTCGCGGCGATCGCCGCGCTGCCGACGGCGCGTTTCCGCCACATCCCGTCGATGCGCTTCGCCTATTTTTCGACGCTGATGCGCAATGCGGCGGTAATTGTCGGCAACAGCAGCCTCGGCGTGCGCGAAGCGCCGTTTCTCGGCGTGCCGAGCATCGACGTCGGCACCCGCCAGCACAACCGCGCCAACGCGCCGTCGATCACGCATGCCGATGCGTTGCAGCCGGGGGTCATCGAACAGGCGCTGAAGAACCTGTGGGGCAAACGTTTTACGATGGATCGCACCTTCGGCGACGGCGGCGCGGCCGAGCGTTTCATGCAGATCTTGCGATCAGACAATTTCTGGGGCCGGCCGTTGCAGAAAGTGTTCTTCGAGTGAACGCAGACTGCAACCCGCTTGGAAGGTGGCACATGCGCAATCAACGCCGTCACCGGTTTGCAATGCGTCTGCAATCGGCGATGATTCCTGCCAGACAGTCAAGGAAGGGATGCCTCCATGTCAAACAGTTCCACCCGCCATTCGATTTGCATCGTTCATAAAATCAAACTGGTAAGAGATTCCATCGCCGGCATACTCGCGCGCGAGGCCGATCTCAAGGTAATCGGCGATTACGCCGACGAGCGCGAGATCATGGGCTGCGTGCCGCCGCGTCATCCGGACGTGATCCTGCTCGATATCACCCGCGCCGGCGTTGCCGACAATATTGCAGCAGTGGCCCGTGCCTGCCCGCTGTCGCGCATCGTCGTTTGGGGCGTGGCCGTGGAAGAAGAAGCCGTCGCGCATTGCGCCGGCAGCGGCGTGTCGGGTTACATTACCTGTGACGACGACGAAACCCAGTGGGTCCAGGCCGTGCGCGGCGCGATCAAAGGCGAAATTTCCAATCCGCGTATCGCCGGGATACTGAACCGCTACGTCGCCAAGCGCATGATGGAGTGGGAGCAGACCAAAAAAGTCCGTCTCTTTCCGCGCGACGCCAGGCCGCAGCCGAAGCAGGAACCAGGGCAGTTGACGGTGCGGGAAGAAGACGTGCTCAAGCTGATCGACCGCGGTCTTTCCAACAAGGAGATAGCGCGCGAGCTCAATGTCGAACTCAGCACCATCAAGAACCACGTGCATTCCATCCTCAACAAGTTGCAGGTCAGCCGGCGCATCATGGCGGCGGCCGAGTATCGCGCACTGAATATCGACGCATTGAAAGTCGAAATGCTGAAGAACTAGATCTTCTTACCCAGGCCAACGCCTGAATCCCTGTCTGGTACTTTCTATCCAGACACCCGTCCGGCGATCTATCGCTGGAACCGGTTGCCATCACGGCGCCAGCAGATCCAATCACGATCCACCGATCCATTACGTCCCGCGTGCCATGCTGGAACACTGCGCAGCAAGCCGGCTCATGCCGTAACCCAACTGCGTGTCTTGCCTTCATGATCAACGACGCCTTGGTGTTCATCAGGAACAACCTGGACAGCCATCTGAAGAACCAGTACGGACTGGACGAAACCGTCGTCGTGCTCAATCACCTGCTCGAGCAGGACGGTTCGGTGCCGCAGAAAAACCAGAACAAGATGGTGGTGACGCTGATCAATCTCGATGCGGAAAACTGCAAGCAGTTCTACGGCGGCGAAAGCCGGCAGGGCAACGTCGTCGCCAGGATCAATCCCGCCGCGCGCTTCAACCTGATGGTACTGTTCACGGCCGTGTTCGACGATTACGTGGAATCGCTGAAGTTCCTCAACTCCACCATCCTCTACTTCCAGGCCAACTGTTTTCTCAACTCGCAGACGTGCCCCGACATTCCGCGCGGCATCGAAAAACTGCAATTCGAAGTGGAGAACATCAATTTCCTGCAGACGCAGAACCTGTGGAATTCGATGGGCGTGAAATATCTGCCGTCGGTGATCTATCGCGTGCGCCACGTCACGCTGCAAGCCGGCCAGATCGAAACCGTCGCCGATCTCGTGCAGCAGACCGACACCAGGGTGCTGTCGTTATGACCGCCGTCGTCACCATCAACCTGCATCACGACTATTTCCGCGACGGCTTGTGGCACGGCGTGACGCCGGTGGCGGACGCCGATACTGCCGCGCTGCTGACGCGCTTCGGCATGGCGACGTCGTTCCGCACCGGCTGTTTCCAGCTGTTCTGCTTCGGTCCGCAACAAGGCCCGGCCTTGTTCCGCTACCTCACGCAAGCGTTCGCGGCGTCGCTGACGTTTCACCTGATGGCGGAAGCGGCCGATTTCGCCAGCATCACCGAACTGCCCGCCGCAGGCCCGAACAAGCTGCTGTTCTCGACCGCCGGGCGCAGCGTCGATGGCCGCCAATTGTTGCCCGCCATCGGCGACGATGCTTCGCTGCCGATGCGCGCCGTCGGTTCGCTGCAATTGATGGTGGACGATCTGGCCGCCGCCATCGATGGCCTCGAGCTCGACATCCGCTTGCAGGCCCGCCGCACCGAGTGGCGCTATTGCCTGATCAACCGCAGTCGGCGCCGGCTCGACCATCCGGTGATCCGCGGCTCC
>DATJXP010000353.1:0-9851 GCA_035500035.1 Candidatus Acidiferrum sp.
CGTAGGAACTGCTGGTCATCGCCACATCCAATTTGGTGGCACCCTTCAGAATCTCCAGCACGTGACCCGCGGTCTGGGTCGATACCTGCTCCGCATCCTTGCCGCTGGCGTTGTCGCTGCCGCTGTCCTGTACGCGCACCATCACTTCCTGGTCGCTGCCGATGTTGACCACTTCATGCTTGGGATAGCCATTGGCACTCAGCGTATTGCGAATTTCTTCCAGCGACGGCACGCCCGAATAATGCAGCGACACCTGGGTGCCGCCGGTGAAGTCGAGCCCGTAGTTGAGGCCCCTGAACAAGACCAGCATCAGGGCAAGGAACACGATGGTCAACGAAATCCCCAGCACCACGTGACGGTAGCGCATGAAGGGAATGGATCGATACTGGATGCTCATACAGACTCCGGGAAACCGTTCGCGCTACTGCTGCAGCGCCGCATGGCCCAGCTTGATGTTGGTGCCGATGGAAATTTTCTTCACGTTGTTGCCGCCGTACAGCAGGTTGATGATCGCGCGCGAATACATGATCGACGTAAACATCGAGGTCAACAGGCCGAGACCGAGCGTCACCGCGAAGCCCTTGACCGGGCCGGTGCCGATCGAGAACAGGATCACCGACACGATCAGCGTGGTGACGTTGGCATCGACGATGGTGACGAAGGCGCGTTCGTAACCGGCGTGGATGGCGCGCGGAATGCTCATGCCGTTTTCGATTTCCTCGCGGATACGCGCGAAGATCAGCACGTTGCCGTCCACCGCGATGCCGAGCGTCAGCACGATACCGGCGATACCGGGCATCGTCAGCGTCCAGCCAACGATGGACATGATCGCCACCAGCAGCAGCAAGTTGCAGAACAGCGCGATGGTGGATGCGAAGCCGCCGATGCGGTAATAACCGAGCATGAACACCACCAGCAAGGCCAGGCCCAGTTCCACCGAGTGCAGACCGTTAGTGATGTTCTGTTGGCCCAGGCTCGGGCCTATCGTGCTTTCTTCGACGAAGTGCATCGGTGCCGCCAGCGCGCCGGAGCGGATCAGCAGTGCCAAGTCGTTGGCTTCGGCGGCGCCGAGTCCGGTAATGCGGAACTCGCGGCCCAAAGCAGCCTGGATGGTGGCGACGCTGATCAGACGTTCTTCGAGAAACGGTTCGGACGTGGTTTCCAGCTTGCCGTCTGCACCGGCCCTGGTGACGCTGCGGGTCTTGGTTTCGCTGAGCAGGATGGCCATGCTCTTGCCGATGCTGATGCGGGTGACGTCGTTCATTTTCTTGGCGCCGACCGAATCCATCGTGATGTTGACCTGCGGCAGGCTGGTCTGGTTGTCGATCGACGAACGTGCGTTGGTGACGCTGCCACCGCCGGCGATTTCTTCGCTGTTCACTTTCACCGGCGAGCCCTTGTAGGAATATTCCTTGGTGCTGGTGGCCGGCGTGTTGGGATCGGCCACCAGCAGGAACTGCAGCGTGGCGACCGCGCTGATCAGATCTTTCGCACGCGTGGTGTCCTGGATGCCGGGCAGCTCGATGATGATGCGGTTGGCACCCATCTGCTGGATCTTCGGCTCTTTGACGCCGAGTTCGTTGACGCGTTGGCGCAACGTGGTCAGGTTCTGCTGGATCGCGTATTTCTGCAGTTCCAGCGTGCGGGCCGGCGTCATCGAGTACTGCACGATGAAATCGTCGCTGCTGTCGATGGTATCCATCTTGAGGTCGCTGAACTTTTCGCGCAGCTTGGTGATGGCGGTGCTGCGGGTGGCGGCGTCGAGGAAACGCAGGTTGATGCGTTTCTGCGCATCGAGCGTGATCGGCGGACGGTAACGGATCTTCTCGTCGCGCAGCACGCCGCGCATGGCGGCAATGTTGTCGTTCATCTGCTTGGTGGTGGCTTCGTTCATGTCCACTTCCATCAGGAAGTGCACGCCGCCCTGCAGGTCGAGACCGTAGGCCATCGGCCCGGCGCGCAGTTTCACCAGCCATGCCGGCGTAGTCGGCGCCAGGTTCAGCGCGACGATGTAGTCCTGCGGCAGCTTGTAGTTGATCACCTGCTGCGCGCGGCTCTGCTGGTTCTGGTCCTTCAGGCGGATCAGCGCCACGCCATTGCCGCCGATCTCGGCACCGAAATAACCGATGCCATCGGCATCCAGCGCCGACGTGGCCATGGTGAGCGCGGCCTGGTCCATGACGCCGTTGTCGTGCGAAATCTGGATGGCGGGATCAGGTTGGTAGAAGTTGGGCGCGGCGTAGATGGCCGACAACACGGCCACCACCACCAGCATGATGTTCTTCCACAGCGGGTATTTGTTCAGCATATCGGCAACTGCTTCGCGTTAGTGGATCAGATGGATTTGAGCGTGCCCTTCGGCAACACGCCGGCGACCGCGGATTTCTGCATTTTCAATTCGAGGTTGTCGGCCACTTGCAGCGTGATGTACAGGTCATCGACCTTGGTGACGCGGCCGAGGATGCCGCTGTTGGTGATCACTTCGTCGCCCTTGGCGAGCGCGGACAGCAGGTTCTTGACCTCGTTGGCGCGCTTGGACTGCGGCCGCCAGATCATGAAGTAGAAAATGACGATAAAGGCGCCGATCAGGATGAAGTTGAAATACGGCGACGGGCCAGCGGCAGCGGCGGCATCGTTGGCGGTCTGGGCAATAGCGGAGCTGATAAAGAAACTCATGGCTTTGGGTTACCTGGATGGGTTGGTTCTTGTTCGTTTCCGGCCGGAACCGGGATGGCGCGGACTCAATCCGGATCCCGGGCCAGACGGCCCTGTTCGTGCCGGAAGGTCTCAATGAAGGCCGGCAATTTACCCTGTTCAATATGCTGGCGCAAATCAGCCATCAGCCGCTGGTAATAGTGCAGATTGTGCAATGTGCACAACTGCGGACCCAGCATTTCGCCGCACTTGTCGAGATGGTGTAGATAGGAGCGGGAAAAGTTTTTGCAAGTGTAACAAGTGCAATTTTCGTCCACGGGTCCAAGGTCGGTGCGATACCGGCTGTTGCGCAGTTTCAGTACGCCGCCGGACGTGAACAGGTAGCCGTTGCGGGCATTGCGGGTCGGCATTACGCAGTCGAACATGTCGATGCCGCGGCTGACGGCATCGACCAGGTCGAGCGGCGTGCCCACTCCCATCACGTAGCGGGGTTTGTCGGTCGGCAGCAGTGGCGCCACCTCGTCAAGGATGTGCAACATCTCTTCTTTCGGTTCACCGACGGACAGGCCGCCCAACGCATATCCATCGAAGCCAATAGCGGTCAGTTGCTGCAGCGATTCCTTGCGCAGCGCCGGGTACATGCCGCCCTGCACGATGCCGAACAGCGCGTTGGGATTGTCGCCGTGCGCACTCTTGCAGCGCGCCGCCCACCGCATCGACAGCTCCATCGACTTGCGGGCTTCGTCGGCGGTGGCCGGATACGGCGTGCATTCATCGAACACCATGACGATGTCGGAACCGAGATCGCGCTGCACCTGCATCGAGATTTCCGGACTCAGGAACACCTTGTCGCCATTGACCGGCGAACTGAAATGCACGCCCTGTTCGGTGATCTTGCGCATCTCGCCGAGGCTGAACACCTGGAAGCCGCCGGAATCGGTGAGGATCGGCTTTGGCCAACCCATGAAATCGTGCAGATCGCCGTGCGCCTTGATGACATCCATGCCGGGCCGCAGCATCAGGTGAAAAGTATTGCCGAGCAGGATGTGGGCGCCGCTGTCCGCGACTTGTGCCGGCGTCATACCCTTCACGGTGCCGTAGGTTCCCACCGGCATGAAGGCCGGCGTTTCCACCACGCCACGGTCAAAATGCAAACGGCCCCGCCGAGCGGAGCCGTTCGTCGTTAGCAATTCAAACCGCATTCAGTTGGGAAGCAGTGCGCTGACCGCATCACGCTCTTCGCTCAATTCCTTCTCGGTCTTCTGCATCAGGTCACGGCTGAAATCGCTGATCGCCAATCCCTGCACGATCTTGTAGTCGCCGTTCTGGCAGGTCACCGGGTACGAGTACACGAGACCTTTGGCGATGCCGTAGCTGCCATCGCTCGGGAACGCCATGCTGACGGTCTTGCCATTGGTGCCCAGCGCCCAATCGCGCATGTGGTCGATGGCGGCATTGGCGGCGGAAGCCGCGCTCGACAGGCCGCGCGCCTTGATGATGGCCGCGCCGCGCTGCTGCACGGTCGGGATGAAGGTCTTCACCATCCACTCGTTGTCGACCAGCGTCGTTGCATCTTTGCCGGCCACTTTGCAGTGGTGGATGTCGGGATACTGGGTGGAGCTGTGATTGCCCCAGATGATCATGCCTTCGACATCGGTAGTGTGCTTGCCGGTCTTGATCGCCAACTGTGCCGCGGCACGGTTGTGGTCGAGCCTGGTCATTGCGGTGAACTGGCCGGGTTTGAGGCTCGGCGCATTGCGATAGGCAATCAGCGCATTGGTGTTGGCCGGATTGCCGACCACCAGCACCTTGACGTTGCGCGACGCATGATCGTTGATGGCCTTGCCCTGCGCCGAGAAAATCTTCGCGTTGGCTTCCAGCAAATCCTTGCGTTCCATGCCGGGGCCGCGCGGACGCGCGCCGACCAGCAAGCAATAGTCGGTGTCCTTGAATGCGACCGCGGCGTCATCGGTCTGTACCACGCCCTTCAGCAGCGGGAACGCGCAGTCTTCCAGCTCCATCACCACGCCTTTGAGCGCTTCGAGCGCGGGCGTGATTTCCAGCAACTGCAGGATGACGGGCTGGTCCTTGCCCAGCATGTCGCCGGCGGCAATGCGGAACAACAAGGAGTAGCTGATCTGGCCGGCGGCGCCGGTCACGGTGACCCTCACTGGAGCTTTCATGAATGATTCCTGTGCAAAAATGGGTAAACAAAATGGATGCACGCCTGCACTTGCAAAGTGCGCATCGGCCAGTAACTGCGGGCGGCGATTATAGCGCAGGAATTTGCTATTCTCCGGCGCAATCGCACAAGGACTTTCTATGCGCAAGACCAAGATCATCTGCACGCTCGGGCCTGCCACCAACACCTACGACATGCTGGCGAAGATGCACGAGGCCGGCATGGACATCATCCGCCTCAACATGTCGCACGCCACTCACGAGTGGGCCGATGCGATGACCAATCACATCGTCGAGCTCAACAAACACACGCAGTTCCCGGTCGGCATTCTGCTCGACACCCAGGGCCCCGAAATCCGCACCGGCGTGCGCGACAGCGACCTGCTGCTGAAAGCCGGCGACGAAATCTCCATCACCGTGCGCGACAGTGCCAATGTCGAAGAGACTTCGATCCGCATCAACTACGCCGAGCTGATCGACGATATGGAGGTCGGCGACCATATCGCAGTGGACAACGGTCTGATCAACCTCGAAGTGCTGGCCAAGAACAACCAACTGCTGCGCTGCAAGGTGCTCGACGGCGGCAAGCTCGGCAGCAAGAAGCACGTCAACCTGCCCGGCATCCGCGTCAACCTGCCGGCCATCACGCAGAAGGACAAGGACGACATCTTGTTCGCGCTTGATCGCGAACTTGATTACATCGCCCTCTCCTTCGTGCGCGACGCCAAGGACGTACTGCAACTGCGCGAACTGATCGGCCAGCACAAGCCGGAAAAACTGAACCAGATAAAAATCATCGCCAAGATCGAAGACCAGGAAGGCGTCAAGAATCTCGAGGAAATCGTGCAGGTAGCCGACGGCATCATGGTCGCGCGCGGCGACTTGGGCGTTGAAATCGATCTGGCCGAATTGCCGAACACGCAACGCCGCATCGTGCGGTTGTGCGCCGAGTACGGCAAGCGCGTCATCGTCGCCACCCACTTGCTCGAATCGATGATCGAGAATCCGATTCCGACCCGTGCCGAGGTCACGGACGTCGCCAACGCCGTGTACGAAGAAGCCGACGCCATCATGCTGTCGGGCGAAACCACGGTCGGCAAACATCCGCTGCGCTGCATCAGTTACATGGATTCGATCGCGCGCGCGACCGAACCCAAGCCGGGTTTGGGCTTCACCAAGAAGCTGCGCAAGAACAGCGACAAGGAACATCTCGCTGCCACTGCAGTCGAACTGGCCGAGTCACTGGGAGCCAAGGGCATCGTCGTGGTAACGCGGCACGGCGTGATGGCCAACTACGTCACCAACTGCCATCCGCAGCATTGCCCGATCTTCGCCTTCACCAACATCGGCGTGACGCGCCGCATCATGACGCTGAACCGTTATCTGTATCCGTTCAAAATGGAGTTCAGCCAGGATCCGGAAGAGACCATGGCGCGGGCGTTTGCCGAACTGAAGGACAAGGTGAAGATGCAGAGCGGCGACAAGGTCGTGGTGATCTCTGACTTGCTGATCGACAAGGACAGTGTCGGCATCCAGATTCGTTATCTGCCCTAGCCCCGGGCCGGCGCGGCGAGCCGGCTGCTTGCGCCGCGATCACACATGAACAAGTCGGTTTCCTGGCTCCATACCCATGCCGCAGGCCTTGCCCCTTGGCTAGGGCTGCTGATCCTTGCCGCCTGTCTCGCCCTCAGCAACTCCTGGTTTTCCTTCGTGGAGGACGAAGTTGCCATCGTGGACGCGGCCACCGCACCGGTTGCGACGACGCTGCAGTTGTTCTGGACCGGCGAGGGCCAACATGATCATCCCCCGCTCTCCGACATCCTGCTGCACTACTGGCTGGACTTTTCCGGCAGCAGCATCTGGCTGCTGCGACTGCCTTCCATACTCTTCTACGTCGCCGGCATAGCGCTGCTCAGGCTGTGCGCGCGGCAGCTGGGCGGCAACGCGGCGGCAAACAACCTGTTGTGGCTCGCGTTGCTGTGGCCTTACGGATTCCACTACGGCAGGCTCGCAGGTTGGTATGCGTTTTCGTTCTTCCTGGTCAGCGGGCTTACGCTGGCCTATTTGCGCTTGCTTGAATCCCCAAAGAAGAACAACTGGCTCTGGCTGTTTGGCGCGGCGCTCGCCCTGGTCTATACCAACTATTACGGTTGGGCGATGCTGGGCTGCCTGCTGATCGACTTCATAGCCAGGCAGCACCGCAAAGGCATCGTCGGCATTTACCGCGTGGCGGTGGTGGCGGCCATCCTGGTGCTGGCCTACCTGCCACTTTGGCCGTTGCTGCTCGATGAAATCAGCCGCACCAATACCGGCTTCAATCCGGCGGAGATCGTTTACGGCGGATTCAATCTTTACGATCTGTTCGTCAGCGGGTCGGTCGCGCCCTGGTATTGGCCGGTTGGAATTCCTGCCGCGGCAGCGATTGCGATCGTGCTGGTGCTGGTCCTGATCAAGGGCTCGTCCGATGCGCGGGCTTACTTGCTGTACTTTGCCGCTCTATTTGCGGTGATGGTGGCTACCGGCATAGTGCTGCCCAAGCGCCTCCTGCTGATTTCGCCCTGGCTGTTGTTGCCGGTCAGCCTGACGCTCGCACAGGCTGATCGCAAACCGGCAAGAATATTGATCGCGAGCCTGCTGATCGTGACAGGCGGAGCCGGCTGGGTTGGCGTCTTTACCCGGGACCACTATTCCACTCCCAACCTGATCGAACCCTGGGAAGCAGTTGCCGCAGATGCCAAACAATCGCTGGCGGAAGGAGCCGTCGTCCTGAGCAATCATCCGGTTTTTTTCTTCTACCTGACGCGTGCCCTCGCCTGCGCTGACTCGGAAACTTGCACTGCATTTACCGGAGTGCTGCCGATCACGGTGCGGCATCCCCGGGTGTTCGACGTGACGCAGTGGCCGCCGGCTGCAAGTGAAGCCGGCCGCGTGATTTTCGTGCGCGGCGTAAACGGCAACCTGCTGGAAGCCATCACCTCCGCCCAACGCTGGCTCGACGACAATTGCCAGCTGACCCACCGCGATTCGGTGATGAGCGATTCCGGTTACGAGTGGAAACACCGCATGTTCCCTTCCCACGGCTCGCTGCCGTATCGAATCGAAGTGAGTCAGTACAGCTGCCGCGCCAGCAGCATCGCATCGCCATAACTGAAAAACCGGTACTTCTCGCGGATCGCTTCGTGATAGGCGGCAAGGATGTGTTCGCGGCTGCTGAACGCACTGACCAGCATCAGCAGCGTTGATTCCGGCAGGTGAAAGTTGGTGACCAGCGCATCGACGCTGCGGAATTGATACCCGGGATAAATGAAGATGCGGGTGTCGCCGCGGAACGGTCGCAGTTCGCCGGATTGCGACGCGGTTTCCAGCGAGCGCACCGTCGTCGTACCCACCGCCACCACGCGGCCGCCGCGCGCGCGGCACTCACGCACTTTGGCGCACACCGCTTCGCTCACTTCCAGATACTCGGCGTGCATGCGATGTTCGGTGATGTCGGCGACGCGCACCGGCTGGAAGGTGCCGGCTCCGACGTGCAACGTCACGGTCGCGGTGTCGATGCCCTTCGCCGCGATCGCCTGCAACAGCGGTTGATCGAAATGCAGGCCGGCGGTCGGGGCGGCGACGGCGCCGGCCTTCGTGGCGAACACGGTCTGGTAACGCGTACGGTCCAATTCTGCGTCGCTGCGTTTGATGTACGGCGGCAGTGGCATGTGGCCGATGCGTTCGAGCAGCGGCATCAATGCCAACTCGTGCGGAAATTGCAGCCGCAGGAACTCGCCTTCCTTCCCTTCGACTGCCACCGCTACACGGCCGCCATCGGCATCCTGCAACCACAACTCGCCGCCCGCCTTCAGCGATTTGCTGCCGCGAACCTGGGCCAGCACTTGGTTATCCGGCATCACACGCTCCAACAGCACTTCCACCTTACCGCCGGAAGGTTTACTGGCAAACAGCCGCGCCGGAATCACCCTGGTGTCGTTGAACACCAACAGGTCACGCTCATCGAGCAAGACTGGCAACTCAACGAAGCGATGGTGTTGCAACGCTCCGGTCTTGCGATCCATGCACAGCAGGCGGCTGCCGCTGCGCTCGACAGCGGGGTGATGGGCAATTAGCTCAGGAGGTAGTTCGTAATGGAAATCAGACAAACGCATGAACTGCGAAGTAGATTAGTCGAGCAAACTGCTGCTCATTCATGAATGGTGCCGGAGGCCGGACTTGAACCGGCACGCCTTTAAGGGGCAGTGGATTTTGAGTCCACCGTGTCTGCCATTTCACCACTCCGGCATGGGGCGGGAAAAGCGGCGCGCATTATAACCATGGCCTTTCGCCGCTGCCTACGATTTATTTGCACGGTGGAATCCCGACCATGTTCTACTGCTTCAAACGCCGCCGTCGCTATTCGCAGCGTCTGCAGGTTCTATTTCTGATTGCGCGGCACAGGTGTGCCATACACCTCAATCCAACCCACGTCGGCAAAACCACCGGCACCGTGTCCGCTGCCAGGCGTCAGATCGACGAAGCCGATGGCATCGACCTTGCTCAAATCGACTTCGTTCAACAGCACGCCTTTCCCGCGCACGCTGGGCATGTCGAGTTTGAGCCAGCGCACTTCGGCTGGATAGAACTCGCTTTCGTGGTAGTCGAAGGTATAGGCATCGACGTGGTCGCCGATCAGCCAGGTGCCATCGGCCAATTTCAGCACCGGGCGCACTTCATGGAAGCCGGACGTCTTGCTGGTCCAGCGCACTCTCGCCTTCTTGCCGCTCAGATCGACGAAGCTGGTTTTGTGCGATAACGCCAACAGGCAGGACGATGCGCAGTTGCCGGTCCAGATGTGCGGCACGCCGCCTTCGTTGGTGACGCCGAAGCCGAGATCGCCGGCACCGAACATCGCCACTGTCAGATCGGGGTTCAGCACGAAGTCCTGCGTCATCGGCACGTTGTCGGAAATGTCCTTCCAGGTTTCCTTGAAGAACAGCGGTTGCGGCGGTGGCGGTTTGGGTCCGCCACGAGGC
>DATJXP010000354.1:0-10128 GCA_035500035.1 Candidatus Acidiferrum sp.
ATTGGTTGCTTTTTTTTCTGCAACTTTCAACCTTTACGTACGATCTAGCGTCAAGGAAGAGAAGCTGGCCAGACTGCGGTTTAGCCAATTATTGGCAGAAACCGCGCAAGGGAGCCGCTGTCGACAAGACCGATGGTGGCAAATATGCCGGGAAAAGCGGGGTTTTTCACTTTTCCCGACAGTGGCACCGGTTTTGCTGAGTAAGCAGTCAGCCGTTGCAGTCTGGCGAATAACACCAACTATATTGGAATACGCTATGTCCGTTTTGTGCTCCGTTCGCACCGTTGCCCGTCGCTTGCTGTTGTCGTTGTCCGTCGCATCCTGTTGCTGGTCGCTGGCCGCCCACGGCCAATCGCAGCGCCACGTCATCGATTACCAGATTCCCCACACCTCGCAGCGGCCGGTGATCGACGGCGTGTTCGATGCGGACGAATGGCGCGATGCGTTGCGGGTCGAACTGGTCAACGAGACCTTTCCCGGCCAGAACGTGACGCCGCCGGTCGCCACCGAGGTCTACTTGATGGAGGACGGCGAGAATTTCTACGCGGTGTTCGTGGCGCAGGATCCGGATCCGTCGCAGATCCGCGCCTATTACCGCGATCGCGACCGCGCTTACCAGGACGACTTCGTCGGCTTGGTGATCGACACCTTCAACGACGAGCGCCGGGCTTTCGAGTTTTTTGCCAATCCGTTCGGCGCGCAGATGGACTTGATCCAGGACGACGTCAGCAAGCGCGAGGACGATTCCTGGAATGCGCTGTGGGACAGTTACGGCAAGATCAACGACAAGGGCTTCGTGGTCGAAATGAAGATCCCGCTGAAACAGCTGCGGTTGCCGAGCGGGCTCGATCACCAGACCTGGGGCCTCGACATCCTGCGCTTCTATCCGCGCGATGCCCGTCACCGCATTTCCAACAACCTGATGGACTATGCGGTGTCGTGCTATCTGTGTCAGTTCAAGAAGGCGGAAGGTTTCGGCGCCATCAACCAGAGCACCAATCTGCAATTGATCCCGACGCTGACGACGAGTTGGGCGGAAACCCGGCCGGCGCCGGCCACCGATCCGTGGCAGCGCGGCAATCCGGACGTGGAACCGTCGCTGGACGTACGCTGGGGCATCAACAAGGACATGATCCTCAACGCCACCATCAATCCGGATTTTTCGCAGGTGGAGGCGGATCAGGCCCAGTTGGACGTCAACAACACGTTCTCGCTGTATTTTCCCGAGCGGCGCGAGTTTTTCCTCGACGGTGCCGAGTACTTCAACACGCTCAGTTCCGGCAACAACAACCTGACCAGCACCAGCGGCAACACGCTGGTCTATACCCGCAACATCAGCAGTCCGGGCATGGGCGTCAAACTGACGGGCAAGAGCGACAACCAGACTTATGCCGTAATGGCGGCGGATGACGACCGCACCGGTTTCATCATACCGGGCAACCAGGGCTCCAGCGTCGCCACGCTGGATGGCGAGCGCAGCCGCGATCTGGCGATGCGTTACCGTTACGACTTCGGCCGCGAGCTGACGGTGGGAACCCTGGTGACGGACCGCGAGGCCACCGGCTACAGCAACAGCGTCGTCAGCACCGACTTCAACTGGCAAGCTGGTCCGAGCGATCGCGTGCTCGGCCAGTTCATGCACAGCAACTCGGAGTATCCGCTGGCGATCCAGACCGGGTTCAACCAGAAACCGGAGATGTCGGACAACGCGTGGAGCCTCGAATACAACCATCAGGGCCGCAACTGGAACTGGGTGGTCAGCAACACCGATTTCGGCCGTGACTTCCGTGCCGATCTCGGCTTCATCGGCAAGGTCGATTACCGCGAGCAGGTATTCAAGCCGGGTTACACCTGGATCATGGAGCCCGGCGGCCTGCTGAATCGTGTTGGCGTGTGGGGCATGTATTCGCACACCGACGACCAGACCGGCATGAAGTTGCAGGAGAATCGCTGGTTGGGCGTGTGGGCCAACGGCAAGTACCAGTCCTATGCAGAACTCGATTTGAATCGCCAGCAAACGTATTACAACGGCCGTTACTTCGATCTGACCTCGGCGATGATTTTTTCCAACATCCAGCCGATGGCCGGCGTGCAATTGGGTCTGAACGTCACCCAGGGCGATGCGATCGACTACGCCAATACGCAGCTGGCTGACAACATGGTGCTGTCGCCGTGGGCGACCTTGCAGTTGGGCAGGCACATGCAGGTAGCGTGGAACTACAGCCATCAAACGCTGGATGTCAGCAGCGGGCGCTTGTTTACGACCGACCTGCACGATCTGCGCCTGACCTGGCAATTCGACAATCGCAGCTTCGTGCGGGCCGTGCTGATCTATTCCGACACCGTGCGCAATCCGTCGTTGTACACGTCCAAGGTCGATCCGGAATCGAAATCGCTGGCGACGCAACTTCTTTATAGTTATCGGGTGAATGCGCAAACCAGGTTTTACGTCGGCTACTCCGACAATGCCATGCAGGACGCAACAGTGCAGGGGCTGGAAGCTACTTACCGCACGGTATTTGCCAAGTTTTCCTATGCCTGGCAGTACTGAGGCGGGCTAAATCACCATCGGAATCGTGGTTTTTTGCCAGAAAGGTGAGACACCAAATTGTGTCGCGACAGTGGTTTTTTCCTGAAATTTAGTGTTTAAATAAGAAGTACATTAAAAAGAAGGGATAGCTCCATGATTGCATTGATAGTTTACGCTGCAGCCTTGGTCATCGTAATTCTGCACTTCACCAAATTCTGGTCGAACCGGAATATGGAATGGGTCGTACTGGTCGCCCCGGTCATCGTTTTCACGGTGAATATCCTCGACTTCCTCAAAATCATTTGAGTCGTCGCCACCAGTCGTTTCAGCCTGCTCCTGGCAAACCCAGGAGCAGTGAGTCTTCTCCTCTCTCTGCCTTTCGCCAAACTTTCAGTTGTTGGGCGGTATGGTTGAACAACCAGGCCGCCGCCGCCCAACTGATCGTCATTACCGCCAAAATTCCATAACCCAGCGCGGCGCTGCCCAACACCGGCGTCAAGCGATCGCTGAACCAGCCTACCGCCAACGGCCCCAGCGGCAACGCCACGACATTGCTCACCAGCAACGACCAGGCATGGGCCAGTGCACGCTGGCGTTCGCCGGCGAGTTTCTGGATCAGCGTCAGCACCGGTCCGACATTCATGTGCATCAACAACGTGACGCCGGCGTGGCAGCAAAGCGCGATACGCGGGTAGGGCAGCAACAGCACGAACGGCAGCAAGGGCAACGTGGCCGCCAGCGACCACCGGCAAACAGTGGCATAGGCTGCGCCGCTGCCATCGCGGTCCGCGCGCTGTGCCAGCCAACCGCCGAGCAACGAGCCGGCCAGGCCGCCACCGCCGTACAACAGCGCCATCCAGATGCCGGTTTCGGTGCCGGAAAGGCCGTGATGCCGAATGAAATACGAGGGTATCCACAGCCCGGAGCCGGTAGCGCCCAACGTGAACAGACAGGCGGCCGCCACCAGAGTGGGATAACCGGCGCTGCGCCAGAGTTGCCGCGAGCTGGCGAGGAAGGACATGCCGGTGAAAGTCGCATCCCCGGCTTGCAGCCGTCGCGGTTCGCGCAGCGTCAGCAGGATCAGCAAGCCCAGCAGCACGCCGGGCAATCCCACCACCTGTAACGTGGCACGCCAGCCATAATGCGCGTTGATCAAACCGCCGGCGGCGAATCCGACCAGAACGCCGATGGGGATGGCGGAGGCGATGATCGCGCAGGCACGTCCGCGTTTGGCGGGCGGAAAATAATCGGCAAGCAACGACGTGGTGGGCGGATAGCCGCCGGCTTCGCCGATGCCGACGCCGATGCGGGCCAGCAACAAGTTGCCGAAGCTGGAGGCTTGGCCGCACAGCATCGTCATCAGGCTCCACAAGGTGACCGCCGCCGCGATGAGCGTGCGCCGGCAATAACGCTCGGCCAGCCAGGCTACTGGCAAGCCGAGCACTCCGTAGAACAGCGCGAACGCGGCACCGCCCAGCAGCGCCAGCCGGGTGTCGTCGAGTCTGAATTCGGCCTTGATCGATTCGAGCAGCACCGCGACGATCTGCAGATCGACGAAACGCAGCAGGGCGGCGGCCCATAGCAGGGCCAGCACATAAAACGGGTAGCGGGAGTTTTGCATCGGGGTTCCTCCATGAACCGGTGTGTTCCCGCAGTTTAGTAGTCTTTGGCGAAATTGCCGGAAAATTTTTTGCCGGCGCCATTGTTATAAACTCGCGCCCCATCATGACGACGAACCCACAATCCACGTTGACCGCTGCTGACAGCCCTTTGCTGCAGGAGTCAGGATTGCAACTGGTCGCCGGTGCCGACGGCCTGGCGCTGCGCGACGCGGCCGATGCCAGGGCCGCGCCGACGCGCGTCGATTTTCTGGAACCGTCTTTGCAATACCGTCTGCGCACCAGTGGCAAACGGCAAGGCATCGCCAAGGCGGCGGGGCTCGACAAGCTCGCCGCCGGTCAGCAACTGTTCGTCGTCGATGCCACTGCCGGGCTCGGTCGCGATGCGCTGGTGCTGGCCTACCTGGGCTGCCGGGTGCTGATGCTGGAACGCTCGCCATTGCTGCATGCTTTGTTGGCCGACGGTTTTGCCCGTGCACAAACCGGCGCCGATGCGGGTTTCGCCGCGGTAATGCAGCGCATGATGTTATGGCACGGCGAGGCGCGTGAATGGTTGGCGTCGGCGGCGCGCGGCGAAGTCGAGCGCCCGGATGTGGTCTGCCTCGATCCGATGTTTCCGCCGCGCGGCAAGAGCGCCAAGGTCAAGAAGGACATGGCATTGCTGCACAGGCTGCTCGGCAGCGAAGACGATCTGGAGTCGCTGCTGGCGGTGGCATTGCAAGCGGCGAAATATCGCGTGGTGCTGAAACGGCCGGATGGCAAGGTACCGGAAGCATTGCCGCAACCGACACTATGGGTCGGCGAGCGGCCGGCCGCGTTCGCGGTTTACGTCAACAGCAGTTTTTCCAGGATGCGCTGATAGATCGCGCTCAGGCGGTCGAGCTCGACCAGCTCGATGCACTCGTTGATCTTGTGGATGGTGGCGTTGACCGGGCCGATCTCCACGACTTCAGCACCGGTTGGTGCGATGAAACGACCGTCACTGGTGCCGCCGCCGGTCGACAGTTCCGGCGTGATGTTCATTACCTGGCGCACCGCGTCGCGCGTCGCTGCCACCAATTGGCCTTCCGGCGTCAGGAACGGATTGCCGCTCAGTTGCCAGTCGATGTGGTAGTCCTGGTAGTGCTTGTCGAAGATGGCGTGCGTGTGCCGTTTCAATTCAGCCTCCGTCACCTCGGTGCTGAAACGGAAGTTGAACAGCACGTCCATGCTGCCCGGGATCACGTTGTTGGCGCCGGTGCCGGCGTTGATGTTGGAAATCTGGAAGCTGGTCGGAGGAAAGTAATCATTGCCGCGATCCCATTCGACCGCGGCGAGTTCCGCCAGCGCCGGCAGAAACGCATGGATCGGATTGCGCGCCAGTTGCGGGTAGGCCACATGGCCGAGTTGACCGTTGACGCGCAGGATGCCGTTCAGCGAACCACGACGCCCATTGCGGATGACGTCCCCCGTCAATTTTGTACTCGACGGTTCGCCGACCACGCACCAAGTGATCTTTTCGTTGCGCGCTTGCAGTGTTTCCACCACGCGGCGGGTACCGTCGATGGCGATGCTTTCTTCGTCACTGGTGATCAGGAAGGCGATGGAACCTTTGTGATCCGGATGCCGGCCGATGAAGTCCCGGCAAGCAGTGATCATGGCAGCGATGGAGCCTTTCATGTCGGCGGCGCCGCGGCCGTAGAGCTTGCCGTCACGCACGGTCGGCGTGAACGGATCGCTGTGCCAGTCGCTGGTGTTGCCGGCCGGCACCACGTCGGTGTGGCCGGCGAAGCACAGCACGGGGCCTTGCGCACCGCGCCGTGCCCACAGGTTGCTGACGTCGCCGAACGGCATCCGCTCGATCATGAACCCGAGTTGCTGCAGTTCCGTGATCAACAGCTCCTGGCAGCCGTGATCGTGCGGGCTCAGCGATGGCTGTCGCAGCAGTTGTTGGCACAGGCTCAGCGTATCGCTCATCTGGGGTTGACTCAGTTGTGGCTGTGCAGGACGGCGTTGAGTTCGATTTCGCTCTTGTTGGTCAGGCACTCGATACGGCCGGTCTGCGAGTTGCGGCGGAACAAGAGGTCGCTCTTGCCGGCGAGGTCGCGGGCTTTCACCACTTGCACTTGCTTGCCGCTGCTGTCGAGCAGCGACACCTTGCTGCCGGCAGTCAGGTAAAGACCGGCTTCGATGGTGCAGCGGTCGCCGAGCGGAATGCCAAGGCCGGCATTGGCGCCGATCAGGCAGTTCTTGCCGATCGAGATCACTGTTTTGTTGCCACCGGACAACGTGCCGAGCACGCTGCAGCCGCCGCCGAGATCGCTGCTGGCGCCGACGAATACGCCGGCGGAAATGCGGCCTTCGATCATGGCCGGGCCTTCGGTGCCGGCGTTAAAGTTGCTGAAGCCCTCGTGCATGATCGTGGTGCCTTCGCCCAGGTGGGCGCCGAGACGCACGCGTGAACAATCGGCGATGCGCACGCCGCTTGGAACCACGTAATCGACCATCTTCGGAAATTTGTCGACCGAATGTACCAGCAAGGTCTCGCCGCGCAGGCGTGCGGCAAGCTGGGCCTGCGGCAGTTCGTTGACTGCGACCGGGCCGGCGCTGGTCCATGCCACGTTCGGTAGCAACGCGAATATGCCGTCGAGATTCAAACCGTGCGGACGCACCAGCCGGTGCGACAGCAAATGCAGCTTCAGATACACCTCGGGCACACAGGCCGGCTTTTCGTCGTTGGCGATCAGCATCAGCACGCGCGGTTTTCTGGCGCCAGCCAGTTGCCGGCAGAGATCGGCCTGGTCGGCGTCGAGGTTTTGCAATCCGGCAGCCAGTTGCTGCAGTTGTTCGGACTGCAACGGCATCGACTGCGTGCTCTTGCTGCAACTGAGTATCTGGCAGATGGCGGAGACGAGGCCGACAGAAGGGTTCAACAGCGGACGCGGGTAATAGACTTCGAGCCATTGGCCCCCGCTGTTGTGGGTACCGATGCCGAAAGCAAGACTGAACATGCGTACTTCCTGAGGAGAGTTGGGAAAAGCGAATTATAGCCTGTGCGTGGTGCCGTTTCAGGGCCAGGTTTCATTGTCGAGACGTGAGCGCAGGGTCGTCTGCAAGGTTTCGGCCAGGGCCGGATCGAGCAGCTTGCGGTTGCGTTCGTCGGTGATGAAGAACACGTCCTCGACGTTCTCGCCCAGCGTGGTGATCTTGGCATTGCGCAGGCGGATATGTTGCTCGACGAAGAGGTTGGCGATGACGGCCAGCAGGCCGGGGCGGTCCGGGCACAGCACTTCGAGGATGCTGTAGGGCTTGTTGTCGTTGTTGGTCAGCGTAGTGACGGCGTGGCGGTTGAAGTGACGCTGCTTGCGGGTCGGTGCCTGCTGCCTGTTGCGCGGCAACTGGTGATCGGCGGCCGCGGCTTCCTGCAACACGCGCTGCATTTCCTGCAGCCGCACGGCGTTCAGTTGCAGCGGTGTGCCGTCGGTTTCCAGCACGATGAAGCTGAGCACGCACACTTCTTCGTCCATCACGTACATGCGGGCATCGTGGATGTTCAGGTTCAAACGCTCGAGCGCCGCACTGAGGTTGGCGAACAGGAAGGCCGAGTTCGGTGCCCGCACGAACACCTGGGTCGCGCCTTCCTGACGGTATTCGGTGATGTTGCGGATGATGACCAGCGGCCTGGTTTCGTCGGCGTGCAGCGCTTGCGCCTCGGTCTGCCAGACGATGTCCACCACCGATTCGCGCAGGAAATAATCTTCGCTGGCGTGTTGCCACAACTCCTGCACCTGTTTGCGGGTAAAGCCGACCTCGAGCAGGATCTGCAGCGCTTTTTCGCGGTTCTGTTGGATCAGTGTGTCCTTGCCGACGGTGACTTCCAGGCCCTGGCTCAATGCGCGCTTGGTCGAGAAATACAGCTTGCGCAGCAAGGAGGCGCGCCAGGTATTCCACAGGTTGGGATTGGTGCCGTTGATGTCGGCCACCGTCAGCACGAACAGGTAGTCGAGGTGCACCTGGTCGCCCATGCGTAGCGCGAACGCCTGCACCACGTCGGGATCGTGGATGTCTTCGCGCTGGGCGACGCCGGACATTACCAGGTGCATCTTCACCAGCCAGCCCACCAGCATGGTGTCCCATTTGCCGAGATGATGACGGCGGCAGAAGGCTTCGGCATCGATGACGCCGAGCTCGCTGTGATCGCCGCCGCGGCCCTTGGCGATGTCGTGGTAGAGTCCGGCGATGTACAGCAGCTCGATCTTTGGCAGCTGTTTGACTACTTGCGTCGCCACCGGGTACTTCTCTTCGTATTCGGACTGCCACAGCCTGCGCATGTTCTCGACCACCTGCAGCGTGTGGTCGTCGACGGTGTAGATGTGGAACAGGTCGTGCTGCATCTGGCCGATGACGCGGCCGAACTCGGGCAGGTAGGCCTGCAGCACGCCGTAGTGCTTCATCTTGCGCAGCAGCGTCACCATGCGGTGCGGCGCGCGCAACAGTTCCATGAACATGCTGGTATTGCGCACGTCCTTGCGATACTTGTCGTCGATCAGGCGCAGGCTGTTGCGCAGCAGACGGATGGTGGAGGCGCGGATGTTTTCGATGCTGTTGTCCTGACCCATCAGCACGAAGATTTCCAGCAGCGCCATCGGCGTGTGACGGAATACGCGGGGATCGCGGGCTTCGATGGTGTTGCCGCGTTTCTGGAAGCGGGTGTTGATCACTTCCACCTTGTCCTTCTTGCCGGAGCCCAGGATTTCTTCATCAAACAATTGCAGCAGCACGTCGTTGAGCCGGCGCAGCGTCAACACGGCCTGGTAGTACTGCTGCATCAGTTTTTCGATGGCGAGGCTGCGGGCGTCGTTCTGATAGCCGAACAGTTCGGCCAGCTTGCGCTGGAAGTCGAACAGCAGGCGATCTTCGCGACGGCCATTGAGCATGTGCAGGCCGTAGCGCAGTTTCCACAGGAAGTTGCGGCCCTGCACCAGTTCGCGGTACTCGCTGCGCAATAAAAAACCCTGCAACACGAGGTTGCGGAAATCACCGGTGCCGAAATAGTGGCGGGCGATCCAGCTGATGGTCTGGATGTCGCGCAGGCCGCCCGGCGCCACCTTCAGGTTGGGCTCGAGCGAGTATTCGATGTCGTCGTGCTTGCGATGGCGCTCGAGTTGCTCGGCCTTCTTGGCTTCGAAATAGCTTCGCTGTTTCCATATCTTCTTGTGCGTCAGCCGGCTCATCACGCTGGCGTGCAGGCTTTCGTCGCCGAACACGGTGCGCGACTCCAGCAACGCGGTGGCGATGGTAATGTCGCCGGTGGCCTGTTCGACGTTCTCCTTGATCGAACGCACGCTCTGGCCGACCTCGAGATTGATATCCCACAAAAAGGTGAGAAAACTTTCGATCGCCTGCTGGTATTTTTTCAGCAGGTTGGCGCGCGCCAGCAGGATCTGGATGTCGATGTCGGAGTAGGGGTGCAGTTCGCCGCGTCCGTAACCGCCGACGGCGATCAGGCTGATGTCGGTCTTGTCGGCGAAGCCGAAACGGCACCACGCATGCCCGAGGATCTGGTCGACGAACCAACTGGTGTCGCGGATCAGGTTCTCGACGTTCTCGCCGTCGACGAAGCGTGCGTCGAGCGCGGCACGCGCCGACTTGATGGCGTTTTTGTAGCTGGTGATGGCCGGTGCGCCGCCGTCGAGCAGGCGGTTGAATTCGCGCGGGTTGAACAGTGCCTGACGTTTGTTGCCGCTGCGGGGAAGCGTGGCCATGAAATGATCAGAACCGTTCTTCGCGTCGACGCGTCAGCACTTCACAGCCATCGGCGGTGATGGCGATGGTGTGCTCCCACTGGGCCGACAGGCGGCGGTCGCGCGTGGTCACGGTCCAGCCGTCGGTGGCGGACAGCTTGGTGTAGCGGGTGCCGGCGTTGATCATCGGCTCGATGGTGATGGTCATGCCTTCGCGCAACTGCATGCCGGTGCCCGGTTGCCCGAAATGCAGCAC
>DATJXP010000355.1:0-14348 GCA_035500035.1 Candidatus Acidiferrum sp.
CTGTGCCTTGCTGTTGTACACGGTAGCGCCGATTACGTTTGCACAACCAAAACCGCAGCCCAATCTGGCCGGCGTGTGGATGAACGACAACACGCTGGATGAACGCATGAAGCGCGAAGGCCGCAAACGGCAAACCGCGGAAGAAATAGCGCCGCGCGCGGCGGCACCCGAAGCAGTACCGCTTACTGCCAAGTACATGGCCCTCTACAACCAGATGCGTGCGGATGCCGCCAAGCAGGGCGAAGGCGTGGCCACCTGCGAATGGCCCGGCATGCCCACCATCATGACCTACCCCTACCCGTTTGAAATCCTGATGACACCGGGCCGCATCACGCTGCTGTTTGAAGTAGAAAGCCAGGTGCGCCGCATTTACATGGATCGCCAACAGCATCTGCCTGAAGACGAGTTGGATCCTTCCTACAACGGCGACTCGATCGGCCACTTTGAAGGCAACACGCTGGTGATCGACACCGTCGGCTTCAACACGCGCCGGCCGGTGCGCAACCTGCCGCACAGCGACAAGCTGCACATCGTCGAGCGGCTGACGCTGGTGGACAAGGATCATCTGAACGATGAAATCACGCTGACCGATGCGGAAGCCTTCACGCAACCGATCGTGCTCAAGGCCGAGTATTCACGCCGGCCCGACTGGCGCATTCGCGAGTATTCCTGCGAGGAAAACAATCGCGATGCGCCGGATGGCAATGGGCAGCGTGCCGGCGCGGTGAAATAGATCCGGCAGTTGCAATTATTTATCGGCGCCCGGCTGCACCCAGCCCAACCCCAGACTTTTCTGTAGCGCCACATAGTCCTGCGTCAGTTGCGCCAATCCCTGCTGGTAGCTGAGCTCGGCCTGGTTGCGGCGGGTGTCGGCGTCGAGCACGTCGCCGGTGGCGGCGGTGCCACCTTTAAGGCGCAGTTCGGTCAGGCGATAGGCTTCTGCGGCGGAGGCGCGGGCGCGGCCCAAGTCAACCACGGCATCGCGTTGCTGGCCGTAGCGCGCCAGTGACGTCTCGGCATCGGCGAGTGCATTCAACACGGTCTGGCGATAGTTGGCTTCGGCTTCGTCGCGGGCGGCATTGGCCTGGGCGATGCGCGCGCGGTTGCGGCCGAAATCAAACGGTGTCCATTGCAGCACCGGGCCGGCGAGATAGGTGAAATTGTTGCCGTTGAAAATATCGCTGGGATGGGTGCCGACAAACCCTACGGTGCCCAGCAGATCGACCTTGGGAAACAGTGCCGCCACGTTCTCGCCGATGGCCGCGGTGTGTTGCGCCAGTTGACGCTCGGCGACGCGGATGTCGGGGCGGCTGCGCAGCAGGCTGGCCGGATCGCCGATGTTGGTGGAGGCCGGCGGCGGCGGAACCACTCCGACGCTGGCCAACTGTGCATCGAGCGCGCCCGGCGCATGCGCGGTGAGCGCGGCCAGGCGGTTCAGTTGTTCGGCAATCGCCGCGCGGATCGGCGGCAGCGTGGCGCGCGTGGTATCCAGTTGATTGCTTACCCGCACCACGTCGAGGTCGGTGGCAGTGCCGCCGGCACGACGCGCTTTCATCAATTCCACCAAACGCGATTCGATGTCGAGGTTGCGCTCGGTCAGCATAAGACGCTGGCGCGCATCGCACAGTTGAATGTAGCTCTGCGCCACTTCGGCCGTCAGGCTGACGATGGCATCGGCGACGCGCGCTTCCGAAGCATCGACCGCGGCCGCCGCTCCCTCAATGGCGCGACGAGTGCCGCCGAAGAAACCCAGCTCCCACGTTGCATCGAAGCCGGCGAAAAACAGGTTGGTGCCGCCGCTGCTGGAGCTGCCGGAACCGGAACCGCTGGAACCACCGCCCATCAGCGAGCTGACGTTACTGGTGCGCAAGTAGGCACCGGTGGTGCCGGTGGTCGGCTGACCGGACGCAGTCTGCTGGCGCAGATTGGCCCGCGCTTCCATCACGCGCGCCCGCGCCACTTCGACGCTGGGGTTGCTGGCGAGCGTCTCTTCGATCAAGCGGTTCAGTTGCGCATCGTTGAGCGCCGTCCACCACTGCGCCGTCGGCGCGGCGGTGGCAGTAGTGGCACTGGCACGGACAAAGGCCTTGTCGGCGGGAACCACAGCGGGCGCGCCCTGGTAATCAGGTCCCACGGCTTTGCAGCCGGCGAGGATCAGTGCCAGGCCAGTCAGGAGAAACAGTTTGGTGTGCGATGACATGAGTTGGATTTCCGCGTAGTGCCGCAATCAATGCGCTTCCATGGCAGGTTGATTGGTTGGTTTGGGTGCGCGCAGCAACAGCAGCAGCGGCATCATCACCAGCAACCCAACCCCGAGTAACCAGAAGCTGTCCGAGAACGTCATGACCATGGCCTGCAGGTGGATCTGGCCGGCCAGCGCTGCGGTCGCGGCGTGTTGTCCCAAGGCCATATCGCCGGACTGCGCGCCGAAGAAAGCGCCCTGCCGGGCCAGGTAATCCTGCAACTGCACCGAATTGGCGTTGACCGATTCACGGATCACGTCGGCATGCACTTCGGTACGGCGGTCGATGAACACGCCTAGCAGCGCCAGTCCTATCGTACCGCCCAGATTGCGCGCCATGTTGAACAGGCCGGCGGCGTCGGCGGTGTCGGTGCGGCTGACGGCACCGACCGAAATCTGGTTCAACGGCATGAACGAAAATATCTGGCCCACGCCGCGCAGCAACTGCGACGCGATGAAGTCGGCACCGCTCGATTGCGCCGTCAGGTGAATGTCGATGAAGCAACTGGCGGCGAAACAGGCCAAACCAAAACCGACCACCAGCTTGATGTTGCCAAAGCGCAGGATGCGCGGCAGCACCGGCATCAGCGCGAACGCCGGCAAGCCCGACAGCGCCAGAATGCGACCGGCCTGGAACGCGTTGTAACCGGCAACGCCGCTCAAGAACTGCGGCAGTACATACAGGATGTCGTACAGCACCATGCCTATCGTCATGATGATGACGATCACGCTGGCGTAAGTGGCATTGTTGAGCAGGCGCAGCTTGAGCACCGGCCGCTTGCTGGTGAACTGGGTGATGCCGAGAGTGGCCAGCCCCAGCACGGCGAACACCGACAAGGTGCGGATCAGGCTCGAGTCGAACCACTGATCGCGCTGACCTTCTTCCAGCACGATGGTGAGGCTGGCCAAGCCGATCGACATGCCGATGATGCCTGGCCAGTCGGCTTCGACCAGCTCGTGCAAGTTGGCTTTCTGATGCGGCACGCCCATCAGCAGCAACGTGAGCAAGCCCGCAGCCACCGGAATATTGATGAAGAAGCACCACTGCCAGCTGCCGTTCTCGGTCAACCAGCCACCCATCACGGGCCCCAACAGCGGGCCCAGCAGCACGATGAGACCGAACAGCGTCATGCCGACCGGTATCTGATGCGGCGGCAAACGGGTACGCACGATGGTTTGCGCGGTCGGAATCAACGCACCGCCGAAGAAGCCCTGGCCGACGCGGCCGATGACCATGGTGCCCAGATCCTGGCTGGCGCCGCACATCACCGAAAACATCGTGAATGCCACGGCGCAGGTCAGCAGCAGCGTGCGCATGCCGAGCAGGCGCGACAGCCAGGCGGTGAGCGGGATCATCACCACTTCGCTGACCAAGTAGCCAGTAGCGATCCAGGTGCCTTCGGTGCCGGTGGCGCCGATTTCGCCCTGGATCTGCGGCAGCGCGGAATTGGTGATCGAGATATCCAGCGTCGCGATCAGCGCGCCCAGCGCGCCGGCGAACACGGCGATCCAGTCCTGGGTCGTCGCATTGGGCTCGGCGTGGGTAACTTTGGCTGCACTCATGGTTGCCCGGCGTCAGCTCGCGTATCGATGGCCACGGTGGCCGACAGCCCCGGCAGCAAACGGGCGGCCAATTCTTTCGACACCGTCAGCTTGATGCGCACCGGTACCCTCTGCACGATCTTGATGAAGTTACCGGTGGCGTTTTCCGGCGGCAGCAGCGCGAACTGGGCGCCGGTGCCCGGCGCGAAGCTGTCGATGACGCCTGCAACTTCTTCATCATCGAGAGCGTCGATCTTGATGCTCGCCTTCTGGCCCACCTTCATGTGGCGCACCTGGGTTTCCTTGTAGTTGGCGACGAGGTACACATCCTGCACCGGCACCACCGCCATCAGGCGTGTGCCTGGCTGCACGAACTGTCCCACTTGCGACGTCTTGTCGCCGATGCGGCCGTCGATGCTGGCGCGGATGATGGTGTCGTCGAGGTTGAGCTTGGCGGTATTGGAAGCCGCCTTGGCACCTTCGAGTTGCGCTTTGGCCTGCGCCATCTGGCTGCGCATGGTGGTGAGTTGCCGCTGCACCACTTTGACGTTGGCCTCAGCACCCAGCAGCGTGGCCGCGGTCTGGTTGCGCTGATTCACCGCCTGTTGATAGTGCTCGTCAGTTTCGACGCCCTGATCGCGCAGACCCTTGTAGCGGTCCGCTTCGTCGCGCGCGTATTTGGCACTGGCCTGCGCTCCTTCCAACTGCGCCTTGCTTTGTTCCACCACGGCTTCCTGCTGCGCGATCTGGTTTTCCGTGGCCTGGATGTCGGCACTGCGCGCATCCACCGCCGCATCCTGCTGCGCCAGCAAGGCCTGGTAGTTGCGCAAATCGATGCGCACCAGTTGATCGCCGGCTTTCACCATCTGGTTGTCCGTCACATAAATCTGGTCGATGTAACCGCTGACGCGCGGCGACACCGTTACCGAGTCGGCGCGCAGGTAGGCATCGTCGGTGGTTTCGATGTAGCGATCGACCATGAACCAGCGCGCGCCGTAGCCAATGCCGGCGGCGACAATGACGCCAAGCACGAGGAACAACCCGGTGCGGATGCGGCGATTGCCGTCACCGTTGGCGGGAGCGGAGGTAGATGAAGCTTGCGGGGAGGATGGCGCGGCAGCCATGGCAGGTCCTGTCAGAAGTATTCCGGATGGCACATGTTGTCCGATTGGAACTTTTGTGTCAAATGGAATACATTACCCCCAACATAAAAAGGAGAACCTTCATGCCCACGACCCGCATCAAGCGCCGCCATCCGGTTGATGGTGGTTACGCCCGAGGCGAGGAAACCCGCGCCCGCATCATCGCCACGGCGCTGCAGGTTTTCGGCGAGGAAGGCTTCAATAAAGCCTCGACCCGCCGCATTGCCGCCGATGCCGGCGTCAATCCGCCCGCGCTGCAGTACTACTTCAACGGCAAGGAAGGCCTGCACAGTGCCTGCGCCCAATTCATCATCGACCGGGTGATGGTGGTACTGGGGCCGGCAATGACCGCAGCACAGCAGATCGCACGCCATCCGCAGCGGGAACCGGCCATCGAGGCCGTGTGTGCGCTGCTCGATGCGATGGCCGATGGGCTGGTGGCGGCCGGCTCGGAGAGCTGGAGCCGATTCATTACCCGCGGCAAAGCCGACGGTGCCGGCCCGGCCATGGGCATGCTGCGGCAGAACATCAGTCATCCGCTGATGCGGATACTGGCGCAGTTGATTGCGATAGTGACCAATGCAGATCCTGCTGATGATGTGGTGCGCATTCGGGCGGCGGCGATTCTGGGGCAGGTGTCAACCTTCCTGACCAACCGCGAGGCGACGCTGGAGGCGTTGCATTGGACCGAGTTCAATCAGGGGCGGTTGCAGATCATCAAGACGGTGGTGCGGGAGCATACTCGAGCGGTGTTGCTGCAGGCTAAGGTGGGTTCTGGCAAGCGGCGGGTTACGAAGCGCGCTGGTAGCAGCCGCATTCGTCGCAAATAAGCGTCAGAGTCACTTGGGGTTTAGTGCACGCCAATCGCTTGCGCTCCCCAGTGTTGCAGCTCGCTCGCTACCGCTCCTCGCCCGCATCACTGGCTCGCCTCGATTGGCTTAAACCTTTGGAGTAGGTGACTCTGACTCGTATTTCTATTTGATATTTTGAAGTGCCTTATCAATTAAGGCAGAACGAATTTTTGTAAGTTCGGCCGTTCCAAGCACAATGCGCAGGCCTTGTATGACGCCGGCAATAGCTACCTCATCTGAAAGCGCAACTCCCTGCCAAGTGTCAGATCCCATGTTCTCCTTACCAAGAATATCTGCAAAAACCTTATACATTTCGCTGATTACTTTCTGACGAGCTTCGCCCTCAATTGAGCTCATCAATAAGCATTTATTGGCTCCAACGGTCCTCAATGCACCTTCAATAGCTTGGAGCATCTTATCAATTTCTGGTGTCAACCAGACAGCATACTTTTTCCTTATGGATAATAGTTTTCCCGCATGAGGAAACGCCTCTTCGGTGGGTCCATGCTTGAAGAGCGTATCGAGGGTTTTAAATACTTCACATATGTATTCGTCAGCAAAAGCTGCATGCCTGTCGAATGCAACGTTTGCCATATGAGAGCTAGCACCTAACGCAAATCGCTGCTGCGATTCTTGCAAAAGTATTTGGCGCTCATAAGATGAAACATCTCGTAATATTTGGAAAAGAGCTGCGAATAGCGATCCTATCAATGGCACCGAAGCCAATGTGCTAAACAGAGTCCCATACGGAAAAATTAGAATCGCTATAACTGAGGCCACAAAGGTAACCACAGCTCCAATATAGATACTCTTTTTTGACAACATAGACGGCTCCAAAAAAGCTATTGCTATCAAGTCCTTTTTAGCTTGTCTCGCTGACTCACTTTTATCTTTACCAAACCGTCGGCATGTTGTACGGCATGCTGGCAAACACTGCTTCCACGCGCTTGATCGCGTTGCCGTCGATCTTGAACAGTTCGATCAGGATGAATGAGTGGGGGTAGAAGAACACGGACTTGGCCTTGGTCTTGCCGTCGGTCCAGGTGACGTCGACGATTTTGCCGCTGTGGTCCATGAAGCCGGCGGCCAGCACTATGCCTTTCTCTTCATCCACCAGCGGGAAGCGGCGGTCGCGTAGGCGGTCGTCGTAAATGTATTGACCGAGCTTGAACTGGTCGGCGCAGCCCATTTTGGCGATGTCGTAGTCGGCGATCTTGCCGTTGTGCGTGGTTTGCAGGCCGTTTTCGACGCGGTCGCAGTCGTCGGTGAAGTCGGTGAACAGATGGCCGTCGTTCTGCTGGATGGTGTTGAAGTAACCATCGGCGATGCTGATCATGCGTTCGCGTCGCACGCGCTTGGCTTCCGGCACTGTCTGTGCCCACAGCGGACTGCTGTGCTCGAGGCCGTCGGTGGCCGGGAACGGCGAAGTGTCGATCTTGCGCGACAGCACGGTTTCGATTTCGGCGATCTTGCCGTCGGCGATTTTCATACGCGTGGCGAGGATAGCTGGCGTGTCGTGTTCGGTGACCACTTCCACCAAGGCCACCTGTGCTTGTGACGGATCGGCCAGCCGCAGGTTGTAGTTGCGCTTGCCGTTGATGGTGTTCCACAGGCCGTCGCCGACTTTCATCTGCACGCCGTTCTCGGTGAACTTGACGTCTTTCGCCAGCGGCAGACGGCTGACGTCATGCTTCAGCATGGCGTCGAGATAGACGTCGGCGAACTCGTTGAGGCAGGCGCGATCGCAGTCGACGGCGGGGTTGGAGGTGGCGGCGAGTGTGGCACCCGCGACGAGCGACAGTGCAGCAGCGGTGATGAATTTGTTCATGTTGTTGTTCTCTCTGATTCTCGCGCGTTGCGATTACTGGCCGGTGACCGGATTCTTGTAGTGATAGGGTGGCAGGAAAACCTCGGGAAATGCGCCGTATTTGACGCTGGCTTCGCCGTCCGGCTTGCGATCGGCGAACGGCTGCGGCAGAGCGACGCCGCCCTTGTTCCAGCCCTGGTCGAAATCGACGTAGAACGTGATGTAGCTGTGCAGTTTGTTGATCTTCCACACGCCGCCCTGTTTGACGTATTCGTTTTCGTAGATGGCATCGCCCCAGCGCGCTTCCTTGCCGAGGTGCCCCACTTCCATCAACGAGCGCCAGCGCGCCTTGGCGTTGAGGCCATCGGCGGCAACGTGGATCACCGGTTGCAATTGCATGTGGTTGTACAGGCGGCCGTATTCCATCTCGCCGAGGCCATGCAGGTATTCGCTGATGCGGGCCTTGCCGTTGAATACGCCGCGGCCGGCGATCTCCAGCGTGGCGTCGTCGGCGAATAGCGCGCTGGCATCGTCCCAGCGCGATTTATCGACGTAGAAGCCGTAGCTGGTCTGCAGGTTGGCGATATCGACATAGTCGGCTGCGGCCTGGGCTTGATGCTTCAGAGTGGCTTGCTCGTCGCCGAGCGCGGCAACCTGTTTCTGCAACGCGTTCACTTGCGGCAGTAGCCACAGGGCCACGGCGACGGCTACGATGGCGATAACGGACACGACCTTGTTGTTCATTTGATTCTCCGGTTGATTCTTTGATCAACTAATAAAAACACTGCCAATTACAGGGGAGCAACGATATGCCAAAACCCATTCTGCACAAAGCGCTGGCTGCCGCTATTTTCGCCGCCGTGCTGCACACGACAGCCACCGCGCAATCGCTGGCGCCGCCGCACGCGCCCATCGTCGAAGGCAAGCCGGTGCCGGTAGTGGCGCATCCGCAGCCGGCTGCGTTGTTGACCAGCAAGATTCCGGCGCTGGCCGCCAACAAGAAGCTGGTCAGCGACTATTGGCGCAACGTGCAGGTGGCCGGCAATGCCAATGCGGCCGATCAATATCTCGCTGCTGGCTATGTCGAACACAATCCGCTGTTGCCGAGCAGCCTGAAGGCGGTCAAGAGCTACGTCGCCGCCACGCAAAAATCCGCAGCTGTGCCGGCTACTGTGCCCGATCTCGTCACGCTGGTGGCCGAAGGGCCGTACGTGGTGATGGCGCGCATCAGTCACTATCCCGAGCCGGACAAGAGCGGCAACAGCTACACTTCCACCCGCTTCGACATGTTCCGCATCGACAATGGCCGCATCGCCGAGCACTGGGATTCCGCGCTGTTCCGCTCCGGCGAAAAGCTCACCGACTTCGGCGCCGACAGCGCCAAACCCGTAGTCGGCACCCTGGGCCCGGCGCAGCTGGCGATGCTGAACAACGCCGATCCCGACCTGTTCCAGAACAAACGCCTCGCGTTCGACCTGTGGCGGCAGATCCCCGATGCCGGCCGCGAAGAAATGGCCGAGCTGTATCTCGATCCCACCTACATCCAGCACAACCCCAATGCGGCGACTGGCCGCGCCGGCTTCCAGGAATACTTCAGCCACCGGCCCGACGCGCCGATCGACGTCACGCTCAAACAGCCACTGGTAGCGCAAGTGGCCGAGGGCGACCTAGTGGTGCAAGTGCTGAAGACCGAACGCACGCATCCCGACAACAAGAAGAGCTACAACGTGCCGTGGTTCGACATGTTCCGCATCGCAGGCCACCGCATCATCGAGCACTGGGACAGCGCCTCGAAAGGCGAACTGCCGGCAGTGATGCAGGAGCAGATCGAGAAGGAAAAAGCCCGCAAGCCGTAAATTGGGTCAGAGCCCATTTCTTATGTTAAGAAAAAACTTCAGGCAGGGCCGGGTATTCCGATCTTAATAAAGTAAATGGGCTCTGACCCCATTTACGGCTTGCCGAACTCCAGGTGCGCCGACATGAACGGGAGCATGTGTTTTTCCATGCGCTCGCCCAGCTTGTCGCCGTGGCCGCCTTCGTAGGTTTCCCACTGGTGCTTGATGCCGTAGAGATCGAGTAGTTCGTGCATGCGCAGGTTGCTGGGATGCAGCGCGTCTTGCAGACCTATCTCCATGCCGATGGCATTGAGGCTTTTTATCGCGGGAATGTACTGGTGCAGCATGATGTTGCCGGCATTGGCGGCGAGCTCGGCCTGCACGTCGGGTTGTTTGACGCCGTTCACCACCGGGATGTCGTAGAAGAACGGCGGTTTCTGCGGGTTCGGCGCCCACGCGGCGGCGAAGGCCAGCGCGACGCGATCAAGATTAAGCTTGTCGGCATCCTCCTTGGTTTTCACCGTTTCCAGCACGCCGAGCCGGCTGTTGCCGTCGCCGAGCGGGTCCATGCAGCAGGCGCTCATCGAGTACGCCACGCCATAGGTGTCGGGCCGTTTCATCGCCATGCGCCAGGTGCCGTAACCGCCCATCGAGAAGCCGGCAATGGCGCGCGCATTGCGGTTGGCGATGGTGCGGTAATTCTTGTCGATGTACTTGACCAGTTCATCGGCCAGGTAGCTTTCCCAGTTGCCGACCGTTACCGAGTTCGAATAGAAGCTGCCCTTGTGTATCGTCATCGCGTCAGGCGCGACGATGATCAGCTCCTTGCTGCCGGCCTTGAACGCCGCGTCCATCCGCTCCGCCAGCTTGTGGAAACTGTTCCAGGTTTCGGCCGGGCCGCCATAGCCGTGCAGCAAGTAAATCACCGGGTAGCGTTTGTTGCTTTGCGTGGCATAACCCGGCGGCAGATAGACCAGCACCTGGCGGTCCGGCGAGTCGCCTTCCAGGTTGCCTTCGAGATTCTTGCCGTGCACGGTGATGGTTTCCACTTTTACCTGTCCTGCCACCTGCGCCAAGGACTGCGTCAAAGGCAACGCAAGCAACAGCATGGCAACAACAGCTTTCAATTTATTCATCATCTGCATGACTCCTTTTTATAGTTATTTTTTGGCGGGCTCTTCCACCTGCAAGCCCTTGCCGGTCTTCGTATCCGTCACCTGGTAGCCGATCTGCATTGCCCTCGCCTTCTCGATGGTGAGCGGCGTGGCGGCGCGCGGGTCCATGTTGGCGGACGAACAGGTAAAGCCGCGCAACGTGCATTCGCTGGTAGTGTGCTTGATGCCGCGCTTGTCCATTTCCTTCTGCATCAACATCACTGCCGCCTCGTTGAAGACGATGGCGTTGTTGGGGCGGAAGGTGCCGACGCCGATGGCGTAATCGATCGGCATCAACGGTTCGATGCTGGCGCCGAACATGCCGTCGTTCTTCTTGCCGAGATCGTAGGCGCCGAGATCGGCACCGTGATCGATCAGGTACTGGATGATGGCGACATCGCCGAGGTTGCCGGCCACCATCAACGGCGAGATGCCGTAGTTGTCCTGCCAGTTCACGTCGCCGCCCAATTGCACCAACAGCTTGATTACTTCGAGCCGCTCGGAATACGGACGCAACTTGTGGAAGCCGTGAATGAACCCGAGCCCGGCCGCGGCCGACAGCGCGGTTTCGTTGTCTTTCGACTTGATGGAAGGATCGGCGCCGTGGCTCAGCAGCAGCTTGACCAGTTCGAGGTCGGCGGAAAATGCAGCCCGCATCAGCGGCGTGGCAAACACGATGCGTGGCGAACCGCCGCGCATGCGCGCCTGCGGCGTGTCGTTGACCAGCTGATTGGGATTGGCGCCGGCATCGAGCAATTTCTTGACTAGCGGCAACGGATCTTCGGTGACGACCCACGGAAAGTTCGGTGCCGTCTCCATGTTGCGGCGATCCACTGCCCAGAACAGCGGATTGAACCCGCGCGCATCGGCCTGGTTTACCTTGGAACCGTGATCGATCAGGTATGACGCGATCGCGTAGTTGCCGTTGAACAGCGCCAGGCTCAGCGCGTCCTTGCCATCACCGGCGAGCTTGTTGAGATCGGCCCCGGCTTCCACCAATGCCTTCGCGGTGTCGAGATGACCTTCGCGCGCGGCAAACATCAGCGCCGTCATCTCGCCGCTGGCGTGATAGACGCCACCCACTTCATCGCGATGGCGCGCGCGTGGCATGACACCTTCGAAACCGCGCGCCTTGTCGGTGCCGACGAACTGGCTTTGCACGTCCAGCTTGGCGCCGGCTTTTATCAATTGCCGCACCACATCGGCATGGCCTTCGGTTGCTGCCCACATCAGTGCCGTGGTGCCGTTCCAGCTTTCGGCGACGTTCACCTCGGTGCCGGCATCGAGCAGCACCTGCACCGCGGCAGGAACGCCGGTGCGAGCGGCCATCATCAACGGCGTATCGCCGCTGGCGGAAAGTTTTTGCGAGGGATTGGCGCCGGCCTTCAACAACAACGTCAGCATCGCCGGATCGCCGTTGATGGCCGCCAGCTGCAACGGACTGGCGCCGGTGCGATTGGCATGCACCGGATCGGCATGGGCAGCCACCAGCGCTTTCGCCATGTCGAGATCGTCCCATTGCACTGCCCACAACAACGCAGTGGCGCCATCGACCTGTTGCTCATCGACGCTGGCGCCGCGCTTCAGCAACGACTTTACCGCCGCCAGGTTGCGCTGCTGCGCCGCATCGGCCAACTCGCTGGCTTGCAGCGGACTCGCCAATGCAGCCACGACAGCGGCGAGCACCAACACGCGGAGACCGAGCCAACTGTGGAGGTGGCGCTTCATCGCTTACTTCACCACCGCACAGGAAAAGTTGGCGGCGTCATCGCTGGAACCCTTGCCGTTCCACACCGCTTGCTCCGGATACTGACACAGCGGACGTGTTCGAGTTCCCGTGTCGATTTTCTTGGTGGACAGGATAGTCTCCGGCGCCTTGCCGTGCTCGACCCAATCCACCACCGCTTCGAACATGCCCTGCGGCTGTGGGCCGTCGCCACCAGCACAGTGCCCAACGCCGGGCGCCATGAACAGGCGCGCAAACTGCTGGGTCTTGCTGTAGCCGCCACCGAGCTTGTTGGTGACGCGCTCGTAATAGTCGATGGTGCCTTCCGGCATGATCAGCATGTCGGACCAGCCGTGATACAGCACCAGCTTGCCGCCGTGGTCGCGGAATTTGGACAAATCAGGATTGTCGGAACCCATCACCGGGCCGACCTTGGCGACGGTGTCGTTGAAAAAATTCTGGAAGTTGGCGTAGTCGAGCGTCTTCCAATCCCAATCCGCATTGAAATACACCCAGTAGCGCGGTTGCTCGACCGCGATGCTGAACGGAATCGCGCCACCGAGCGAACCGAGCGCGGTGCCGCGCGTCATGCCATACCACAGGCGTTTGTTGCCGGCCGCCTTGGCATCGCGCGAGGCGGTCTGTGGCACGTCGCAGCTGCCGCTGCCGTTGGCGCAGGCCACCGGGCCTTGCCACATCTTGTCGATGGCGGAAGCTTCGGTCGGCGTCAGGCAGCTGGCGTCGGTGGCGGTGCACGCTGCAGTCGTGATGCTGGTGTCCTTGGCCGCGCTGTACTTGCACTTGCGCGGATCGGTGAGCACGCCATCGCTGACGCCATCGAGCGCATCGCAGGCGGCGATGGCCTTGCTGGTGGCCAGTTGCTGCTTGGCAGTGATCAGTTCGCGCGCGCCGCCGCCGATCAAGCCGCCGTTGTCACGTAACTGTGCCACTTGCGGCCAGATCTGCTGCGCCTGGAAACGATCCCAATGAATCGCCGGCGCACCGGCGAGGATGCCGTCGTAGTCATCCGGATAATCCTGCGCCATGCGCAGGCCCTGGCGGCCACCGGTCGAGCAGCCGTTCCAGTACGAGTATTCCGGTTTCTTGCCGTAGAACGCCTGCACCAGTTGCTTGCCAAGCACGGCCATCAGGTGTTCGGAGCGATAGGCAAAATCTTTTTGCAGTTCGACGTTGGGCTTGCCCGGTTCCAGCATGCCGAACTTGCCGCCATCCTGCGCCTTGTGGCCGGTATCAGTGGAGGCTGCCGCGTAACCGGCGACCAGCGCCTGGTTCGGCGCGGTGGCCATGCCGGCATAACCGCCGCCGCCAGTCGATTGCCAGCGCCCGTTCCAAGCCCCCGCCATCGGCAAGCCGACCCAGATGTTGATCGCCTGCGGCACTTGCAGTTTGACCAGGCAGTAATCGACGTTGCCGGCTTTCGCCGCTGACACATCGAGCACGGTGACCGGTGAACCTTCGGCATCGAGCTTGGCCGCGCCGATACCGGCGACATCGCACGTGGTCACCGGCGACTGCGCATGCGCCGCGGCAGAAACGGCAGCCGCCAACAAGCCGAGGCAGATTGCAGAGCGGCGGCGCTGGAGGGTGGTGGTTGTCATATTGGCTCTCCTCGCTCGGAAATTTTTGGTTTGTCAGTCGTTCGGATTGGTACCGCGCACGCGTCCCAGCCACTCGACCAGCTTTTCCACGTTCTGGTCGGTGATCTTCGCGCCGCGTTCGCGCATGTCGAGCACCAGCGCGCGCCAACCGGCCACGTCCTTGCGCTGGCTGAATACGTTGACGTCGTGGCAGCGGGTGCCGCAGGTGCCTTCGAGAAACACGCGTGCCTGGTTGTTGTCGAAATACTCGCTGATTTCCCGCGCCACGTAGTTGCGCGGAAACGCCACCGACTCGGCACCGAAATTCTGCGTCAGGTAGTCGAGCAGCAGCGTTTCGTCGGCGCTGGACAGTTGCAGGCCGCGTTGCTGTTTGTGCTGGGTGTCGATCAACGTCTGCCAGCCGGCCCGGTCCATCGCGCGAAAGGCGTAG
>DATJXP010000356.1:0-3078 GCA_035500035.1 Candidatus Acidiferrum sp.
TGCTTTGCCTGGCGGATGCGGCAACGGCCGTGGTGGCAGGCCCTGACGCCGCGGGCACGGCAATACCTGCGCTTCGAGCAGGCGGTTTTTGTCAACCAAAGCTCCACGACTGCGTTGCTATTAAGTCCCCTGCAGCGCGAGCAGTATATGCAGTGTTATCACACCCCATCGTCGAGGCTGATCGACCTGCCGCCCGGCATCGATCGCAAGCATTGCGCCGGCGTCGATGCCGCGAGCTTGCGCGAGGGTTTCCGCACCGAGTTCAACGTAGGCCCCGACCACCTGGCCGTACTGCAGATCGGCTCCAGTTTCGTCACCAAGGGACTCGATCGTTCGCTGCAGGCATTGGCGGCATTGCCGCCGGCCCTGAAAGACAAGACCCACTTTTTCCTGATGGGGCGCGACAAACACCTGGCCTCTTGGCAACGCCGTGCCGCGGAAGCCGGTTTGCGCGGCCTGCACTTTCTCGGCTCCGAGCACAGCGTTCCGCGCTGCATGCAGGGCGCCGACGTGTTGTTGCATCCGTCGCTGCACGAAAGCGCCGGCATGGTGATACTCGAAGCCGTCGTGGCCGGGCTGCCGGTGCTGACCACCGCCAATTGCGGTTATGCGTGGCATGTGCAGCAGGCCGCGGCAGGTCTCGTCTGTCCCGAGCCGTTCGATCAGCGGCACCTCAATGGATTGCTGGCCAGCATGCTCACCGCCGATCGCAGCGAGTGGCGCCAGAATGGAATTGATTACGGCCAAACCCACAATCTGTATGACATGCCGACCGTCGCGGCCGACATATTGTTGAATCACAGATTGAATCGCAGAGCCGGATAGCAACAATGGAACTGTACCTGCGCGACGATATCGGGCAACTATGGCAGGGGCAGGACGCCTTCGCCGCGGCACGCCAGATTCGCGGCACCACGTTCCGCCAGCTGGAGCGGCGCCAGACGCTGGCGTTCACCGATGCCAGGCATCGTTACTTCATCAAGCGCCACCATGGCGTGTCGTGGAAGGAAATCTTCAAGAACCTGCTGCAACTGCGCCTGCCGGTGACGAGTGCGCGCAACGAATTCGACGCCATCCAGCGGCTGCAACGCCTCGGCATCAAGGTGCCGAGCGTAGCGGCCTACGGGCGGCGCGGCCTGCTGCCTTCGTCGCTGGAGTCGTTCCTGGTCACCGATGACGTCGGCGAGCATACGAGCCTGGAACAGCACTGCCGCCACTGGGCCGTGCACAAGCCGGAGTTCCGCCACAAGCAGGAGTTGCTGCGGCGCATTGCCGACATCGCGCGCACGATGCACGAAGCCGGTGTCTGTCACCGCGATTTTTATCTGTGCCACCTGCTGCTTACCGACAAGGGCGACTCGCTGACCGTGATCGATCTGCACCGTGCCCTGGTCAAGCCGGCGCTGGGCCGGCGGTGGATCGTCAAGGATCTGGCCAGTTTGTATTTTTCCGCGATGGAATGCGGACTGACGCAGCGCGACCTGTTGCGTTTCATCCGGCAATACCGGCAAGAGCCGTTGCGGCGGATCCTGCGCAAGGAAGCATGGCTGTGGCAGTTGATAGCCAGCCGCGCCGCCCGTCTGTACCGCAGACACCCTTGTCACCGTCACAAGTCGGCCTGGCTGGCATATTGAACCGTTGACCGGCGCCATAAGCCGCGGCGATTTGTTCCTGATCAAGCCGCGGGCATCCTCGCCTCAAGCAAGCGACAACCCGACCGTTGTACCGGATACCGCCCCTGAAAACGCGGCGGCAATCCGAGGATTCACAATGGAGGGAAGACATGAATACGTTTGACTGGAACGAGAGTCTGCGCCTGGGCATCTCGCGCATGGACGACGATCACCGCAAGATCATCGATTGCATGAACGAACTGGGCGAAGTGGTGGAAGCAGGCGGCAAGCTGGCGGAAATCGAGCGCTCATTCACGCGCCTCATCGACTGTACGCGCCGGCATTTTGCCGACGAAGAGCGTTACATGCAGTCGATGAACTACGACAGGTTGCAACCCCACCAGATGATACATCGCAAACTGCTGGACGAACTCGAGCAGCACTTCCGCTCGTTCATGGACAGCGGGCAGGTCGGCGACAACGTATTCCGCTTCCTGCGCTTCTGGCTGCGGTCGCATATCTGCGGCATCGACAAACAATATGCACAGAAGGTGCGCGCCGCTGCATAGGCTCGGTGTGCCTTCACGGCAAAATTCTTGCGGTTTGATTGGGCTCTGGCTACTCTCGCCGGGTTGCCTGAACTCCATAAGGATTACAAGACCGTGAGCAGGTTTGTGTTGTCAGCCGTGCTGTTGCTTGGCGCAGCGATCGTCGTTGCCGCCGACAATCCCGTTCAACAAGTCGATGAACTCGCCACCCAATGGACTTCGCTGCAGCGCCAGCAGGATGTGCTGTCGGCGAACTGGCGCGCCGACAAACCGGTATTGGAACAACAGCTCGATCTGCTGGAACACGAAAGCAAATCCTTGAGCGACGTGCTCGCGCAATCGTCGAAGCAGCAGGATCAGGTGGAACAGCGCCGGCTCGAATTGCTGCAGCAGCAGACGAAGCTGGAAAAAGAGCAGGAAGCGCTGACCGCCAGTCTCGGCCGCATCGCCGCGGCGTTGCATCGGCTGCATGCGCAATTGCCGCCGCCGCTGGTGGCGGCGTGGAGCAAGGAACTGCCCAAACTCGACGAGCCCGAACGCAATATCAGCGACAAGTTGCAGATAGCGCTCTCGTTGTTGTCGCAGTTGGCCGATTTCCAGCAGAAGGTCACCGTCAACGAAACGGTGATGACGCTGGCCGACGGCCAGGAGCATCTGGTCAAGCAGATTTATCTCGGCACCGGTCAAGGCTGGTATGTCAGCAGCGATCTCAAGCATGCGGCCGTCGGCGCGCCCGCCGTCGATGGCTGGCATTGGAGCGAAAGCAACGAAACGACAGCCATCAATCGCGTGCTCGCCATCCTGGAACGCAAGCAGAGTGCGGAGCTGGTAACCGTTCCCGCTCGCCTGCCGCAGTCGGGGAGGTAACGATGACTCTCCGGTTCCGGCAGCTGATGCTGCGCGCATCGTCGGTGCTT
>DATJXP010000357.1:0-12528 GCA_035500035.1 Candidatus Acidiferrum sp.
AGCCGACCTTGGTCGTTACGTTGTTACGCCCAAGTAACATTTTTAGGGAGCTTTCGTAACACTGCATTACATAATCCTTCCTCAATCCCTTATGCGGAACGTTCCAACCCATTGAATTCTCTAAAAATCCTATTTTCTGCCATATTGGCATGAATGCTGCCTTAATAAACCCGTGCCCAGTAATAACAACACCAACCATAACAACAATCCAAAAGACTGAGGCATGCGAGGGGCCGAGTGCCTGCAAATCGGGTACGAAAGCTGGAAAAGAACTGTAACAACAGCGACAGCCGCCACAGGTCCAGTATGCAAGGGGCAATACCGAACGATTTAGGTCACTGACCTATAACAACAACATGGACGGGACGTCCAAGCTTAAGAAAAAAAACAAATGAGCAGACTGAAGCCCGGAGGGGTCCCCCCTCCGGGCTTTTTCTTGGTGCCAAATGCAAGGCAATGCTGCTGTCCAGCTGTGTCGGCAGTGTAGAATGCCCCTCATAAAAGCACCTGTAGGGCAGGATTTACCATCACAGCTCCCACCCCCTCAGCCATCACAGCGACAGCTACCGCCAAGGCCATGACCCCTCGCGTTTACAGCCGTAGCGAGCATGGCATCTCGCGCCAGGCCATCAGCCCAAGCAGTCTGCGCGTGCTTTATACGCTGATCGATGCCGGCTTCGAGGCCTATATTGTCGGCGGCGGCGTACGTGACCTGCTGCTTGGACTCAAACCCAAGGATTTCGACATCGCCACCAATGCCACTCCCGAGCAGGTCAAGGCGTTGTTCCGCAATTCCCGCATCATCGGACGCCGCTTCCGCATCGTGCATGTACATTTCGGCAAGGAGATCATCGAAGTCTCCACCTTCCGCGCCCATAACAGTGAAAGCACCGCCTTCATCGAAGAAGAAACGATGAGCCGTGACGAAGCCAAGCTGGAATCCGTACGGGCGGCCAGCGGCCGCATCCTGCGCGACAACGTCTATGGCACCATCGAGGAAGACGTGCAAAGGCGCGACTTCACCGTCAACGCGCTCTATTACACCGTGAAGAATTTCGTCGTGCACGACTACGTCGACGGCATGGCCGACATCGATCGCCGCTGTCTGCGCATGATTGGCGACCCTGCCGAACGCTACAAGGAAGATCCGGTGCGCGTGCTCCGGGCAATACGCTTGGCCGCCAAACTCGACTTCAGCATCACTCGTGAAACCGCATCACCGATCCCGGCCTGTGCCAAACTGCTCGATGCCATCCCTGCAGCCAGGTTATTCGACGAATTCCTCAAACTTTTCCTCGCAGGCAACAGCTTGCAGACTTTTCGTCTGCTGCAACAATATGACGTGTTCCGCCATTTGTTTCCCGGCACACACTCCGCCCTGCAAGCGTCACCGGGAACATATCAGCCGCTGCTGGAAGCTGCTTTTGCCAGCACCGACGCGCGCGTGACGGAAGGCAAGCCAGTGACGCCGATCTTTCTGCTCGCCGTCCTGTTGTGGCCGGCACTGCAGTATCAGCTGCATCACTTGCCGCACCGCATTTCGCCCATTGCCGATCTGCAAGAAGCAGGTCAGATGGTCATCGACGAGCAGGTGACACGCATCGCCATTCCCAAACGCTTCAGTTTTCCGGTGCGTGAAATCTGGGAGCTGCAACATCGTTTCGGCGAACGCCGCGGCAAGCGCGCCGAATTGTTGATGCATCACAAACGTTTCCGCGCTGCCTATGATTTCCTGTTGCTGCGGGAGCAGGGCGGAGAAGATTTGCAAGGATTGGGGCAGTGGTGGTCGCAATACCAGGATGCGCAACCGGATCAACGCAACGCTATGATCAACGCGTTGCAGTCGCAAGCGGTGCCGCATGCAAAACCGCGACGCCGCAAAGTAAAATCCCGGCGCCCGCAAGCGACATTGGCCTGAACAGGTCTGAAATAGGCCCGAAGGAGCAGAACGAGCGTGCCAGAGATCGTTGCCAACTCCGCCAACCTGCCGCGTTACATCGTAGTGGAAGGCCCCATCGGGGTTGGCAAGACCTCGTTGGCCAAACGGCTGGCGCAGAGCTTCAACTACGAAATGCTGCTCGAAATGGGCGAGGAAAATCCTTTTCTCGACCGCTTCTATCACAATCCTCGTCAACACGCGCTGGCCACGCAATTGTTCTTTCTGTTCCAGCGCGCTCAACAACTGCAGCAGTTGCGCCAGAACGACATGTTCGAACCGGTCCGCGTGGCCGACTTTCTCATCGAGAAAGATCGCCTGTTCGCCAAGATGAATCTCGACCCGGATGAGTACCGGCTCTACGAAAACGTGTATGACCACTTGACGATCGATGCACCGACTCCCGATCTGGTGATCTATCTGCAGGCGCCAGTTGATGTGTTGATGCAACGCATACACAAACGTGGAATCCTGGCCGAGCAGCTGATCACGGAACAGTATCTGGCAAACCTCGTCAACTCCTACACCGAATTCTTTCACTACTACAGCAAAAGCACGCTGCTGGTGGTCAACAGTGCCGACATCAATTTCGTGCAGAGCGACGAAGACTACGAATTGTTGCTGAGACACATCCGCGGCATGCGTAGTGGCAGCCGCAACTACTTCAACCCGCGCCCCGCGCTGCTTTGACAGCCCAATCATCGTTACCGGCTATAATCCGCATCCCGCAACCCAACACAGGTAATAGCCGTGAGCGCACCCATCACCCTGTACACGCTGCAAGACATGAAGCGTCGTCAGGAAAAGTTTGTCTGCATCACTTCCTACGATGCGTTGTTCGCTGGCATCTGCGGCAAAGCCGGTGTGGAAGTGCTGCTGGTCGGCGACTCGCTCGGCATGGTGCTGCAAGGCCACGATTCCACGCTGCCGGTGACGATGGATGACATGGTGTACCACACGCAGTGCGTCAAGCGCGGTAACCAGGGTTCGCTGTTGATGGCCGACCTGCCATTCATGTCGTACGCCTCATCGACCCAGACGCTGGACAATGCAGCACGACTGATGCGTGCCGGCGCTCACATCGTCAAACTCGAAGGCGGTGCGTGGATTGCCGAAACCACGCGTCTGCTCACCGAGCGCGGCATCCCGGTCTGCGCCCACATGGGCCTGACGCCACAGTCGGTCAACCGCATCGGTGGTTTTCGCGTACAGGGCCGCGATCCGGACGCCGCCAACACCATCATCGAAGAAGCCAAGCTGCTCGAGCAGAATGGTGCCAACATGTTGCTGCTTGAATGCATTCCCGCTTCGCTGGCACGTACGATCAGTGAAAGCGTATCCATTCCGGTGATCGGCATCGGTGCCGGCCAGGATGTCGATGGCCAGATCATGGTGGTGCACGATGTACTCGGCATTTCACCGATCACGCCTCGATTCGTGAAGAATTTCCTCAAGGAGTCCACGGACGGGATACCTGGTGCCATCACGGCCTATGTACGCGCCGTCAAACAACGGCAGTTCCCGGGGCCGGAACACTCCTACAGTTGAAACACCGGCATGTTGCACATCGAAACCCTGAGCGAGCTTGAGTCGGCCCTGACAGCGCGGCGACAGCACGGCTCCACCATCGGTCTGGTGCCGACGATGGGCAATCTGCATGCCGGTCATCTATCGCTGGTGCAGGCAGCCAAGGCGCAGTGCGACTTCGTGATCACCACTATCTTCGTCAATCCGCTTCAATTCGGACCCAGCGAGGATTTCAGCCGTTATCCACGTACTCTCGACGCCGACAAGCAATTGTTGACCGCCGCTGGCTGCGATGCCGTGTTTACGCCGACAGTGACGATGTTGTACCCAACAGGGATCGAACAGCAGACGCGCATCAGCGTGCCTTTTCTTTCCACGTTGTATTGCGGCAAGACACGGCCAGGCCATTTCGATGGCGTCTGCACCATCGTCTGTAAATTGTTCAACATGACCCGACCCGACATTGCCTTTTTCGGCCTCAAGGATTTCCAGCAATTTTTCCTGATCAAACGCATGGTGACCGATTTGCAGATGCCGCTGCAGTTAGTGGGGTTGCCGACGGTGCGCGAGGCATCCGGACTCGCGATGAGTTCGCGCAACGGTTATCTGACCGGTGAGCAGCGCGAACAAGCGGCAGCCGTTTACGCCACGCTGCAACATGGCGCCTACCGGCTGCAGGGCGGAATGCGGGACTTCGCTGCTGTGGAACAAGAGGCTCGTGATCGCCTTGAATCCGCCGGACTGCGCCCCGATTATTTCAGCGTGGTCGATGCCGCCACGCTGTTGCCGGCCGGTCCTGGCAACAAGCATCTGGTGCTGTTGACCGCCGCCTGGGCCGGTACTACCAGGCTTATCGATAATTTGACGGTCGATCTGGTCTGACTGCCCCGGTTTGCCCCTGACGGCGCTTGCTGGGATAATGCGCACCCCGTTTGCTGAGGGCATGTACCATGCAAACCCTGATGTTGAAAGCCAAGCTGCACCGCGCCTGCGTCACTCATTCCGAGCTCGACTACGATGGCTCCTGCGCGATCGACAGTAATCTGCTCGACGCTTCCGGCATCCGTGAGTACGAACAGATACAGATTTACAACGTAACCAATGGCGAGCGTTTCACTACCTACGCCATCCGTGCCGAAGCCGGATCGCGCATCATTTCCGTCAATGGTGCCGCTGCCCACAAGGCAGCCGTCGGCGATCGTGTCATCATCGCCGCCTATGCCAGTTACAGCGACGTCGAACTGCTGAACCACAAACCCAAGTTGCTTTATCTCGACGAGCACAATCACGTCCAGCGCACCGCCAACACCATCGCGGTCCAGGTCGCTTAAGCGTTCACGCCGGCACCAACCAGCGGCGCCGGCGCCTTGCAGACTCTCCCAAAGCCAAGCAAACTCGGCGCCATTTCTGATCGAGGGGAAAGTGCCGTGTCCGACAACAAGGTTTACCGCGTCTCTGCCAGCCTGAAAGGCAAGACTCATCTGGACAAAGCTGGCTATGACGCGCTTTACGCCGAGTCGGTTGATTCTCCCTCGACGTTCTGGCCACGCATGGCCACGCAATTTCTCGACTGGATAAAACCTTTCGAGACGCTGCACGCCGGCGAAATGGCCAAGGGTCAGATTCGCTGGTTCATTGGCGGCAAGCTCAATGTCACCCTCAACTGCATCGATCGGCACCTACCCAAGCGCGCCCGGCAAACTGCGATTCTGTGGGAAGGAGACGAACCCGGCCTCGATCGCAAGGTCGATTATCAGGAATTGCACGACAGCGTATGCAAGTTGGCCAACCTGTTACGTGCCCGCGGCGTGAAGAAAGGCGATCGCGTTTGCATCTACATGCCGATGATCCCGGAAGCCGCGTTCGCGATGCTGGCCTGCGCACGCATCGGCGCGATTCACTCGGTCGTGTTCGGCGGCTTCTCGCCCGAGTCGTTGAAGGATCGCATCCTCGATTCCGACTGCCGCGTCGTCATTACCGCCGATGAAGGCGTACGCGGCGGCCGCTTCATACCGTTAAAAGCCAATACTGACGAAGCACTGACGCGCTGTCCCGACGTCAGTACCGTGATCGTGGTCAAACGCACCGGCAACGCAGTATCGATGCAGCCCGACCGCGATCTCTGGTATCACGAAGCGGTGGCGAATCTGCCGGCACAGTGCGCAGCCGAACCAATGGACAGCGAAGACCCGCTGTTCATCCTTTACACCTCCGGTTCCACTGGCAAACCCAAGGGCGTGTTGCACACCACGGCCGGCTATCTGCTGCACGCGGCGATGACGCAGAAATACGTGTTCGATTATCACGATGACGACATCTATTGGTGCGCAGCAGATGTCGGCTGGGTTACGGGTCATACCTACATCGTCTATGGTCCGCTGGCGAATGGCGCCACTACGTTGATGTTCGAGGGTGTGCCGACCTACCCCGACGCATCGCGCTTCTGGCATGTAGTGGACAAGTACCAGGTCAACCAGTTCTACACTGCACCGACTGCAATCCGTGCGCTGATGGCACAAGGCAACGAGCCGGTGTTGCGCACGTCGCGCACGTCGCTGCGCATTCTGGGCAGCGTCGGCGAACCGATCAACCCGGAAGCCTGGGAATGGTATTACCACATCGTCGGCGGCGGCCGTTGCCCGGTGATGGATACCTGGTGGCAAACCGAAACCGGCGGCCACATGATCACGCCATTGCCGGGCGTCACCGATTTGAAACCCGGATCCGCGACGCTGCCGTTCTTCGGTGTCAAACCGGCGCTGGTGGATCCGGAAGGCAGGATTCTCGAGGGCGCCACTTCCGGCAATCTGGTGCTGACCGCGTCGTGGCCCAGCCAATTGCGCACCGTGTATGGCGATCATCAGCGCTGTGTCGATACCTATTATTCGACATACAAGGGCTACTACTTCACTGGCGACGGCGCGCGGCGTGATGCCGATGGCTATTGGTGGATCACCGGTCGCGTCGATGACGTTTTGAATGTGTCAGGTCATCGTCTTGGCACAGCCGAAGTCGAAAGCGCTCTGGTTCTGCACCCGAAAGTTGCAGAAGCGGCGGTGGTAGGTTATCCGCATGCGATCAAGGGTCAGGGTATCTATGCCTACGTGAGTTTGATGGTCGGCATTTCTCCCGACGAAGAATTGCGCAAGGAATTGATGGCGTTGGTAACAAAAGAAATCAGTGCCATCGCCAGGCCCGATCTGATCCAGTGGGCGCCGGGGCTGCCGAAAACGCGGTCTGGCAAGATCATGCGCCGCATCCTGCGCAAAATCGCTGCCAACGAGCTGGAGAATCTGGGCGATACCACCACACTGGCCGATCCGGCCGTGGTGCAACACCTGATCGAGCACCGGCTGTCTCGATGATTGGAGGGCACGCCATCGCGTGCCCTACGGCCGCATCAGTGGACGGATGAACCGCCCCCCATCAATGCCAATACTTCCTGCGTCTTCTGCTGCATCAATGCGATGTTGCCGCGCGATTCGACGTTCAGCCGGATCACCGGCTCGGTATTGGACATGCGGAGGTTGAAACGCCAATCGGCGAAGCTGACGCTGACGCCGTCGGTGTAATCGATATCGAGTGCCCCCGGTTTGTAATGCGCGAGCACTTTGTCGATCACTACTTTGGCGTCGCTGACTGTGCGATTGATTTCGCCGCTGGCCGGGAAGCGCGCAATGCACTCTTCCACCAGTTGCGACAAGGTCTTGCCGCTGGTGGAGATCAATTCCAGTACCAACAACCACGGAATCATGCCGCTGTCGCAGTAGAAGAAATCACGGAAGTAATGATGTGCACTCATTTCGCCCCCGTAGATGGCGTCTTCGCTACGCATCTTTTCCTTGATGAAGGCGTGGCCGGACTTGCATTGCACGGTTTTACCGCCGAACTCCTTCACCACCGCCTCGGTGTTCCACAACAGGCGGGGGTCGTGGATGATCTTGCTGCCGGGCTTTTTCTTCAGGAACGCCTCAGCCAACAGGCCAACGATGTAATAACCTTCGATGAAGCCGCCTTTTTCATCGAAGAAAAAGCAGCGATCGAAATCGCCGTCCCAAGCGATGGCAACATCGGCCTTCTCGCGTTTCAAGGCATCGATGGTGGGTTGGCGATTCTCTTCCAGCAGCGGGTTCGGCACGCCGTTCGGGAAGTTGCCATCCGGATGGTGATGCACCTTGATGAATTTGAACGGCAGGTGCGGCTCCAACAGATCGATGATACGACCCGCGCCACCGTTGCCGGCATTGCACACAACTTTCAGCGACTTCAACACCTTGGCATCGATGTAGCCGAGCAAGTGTTTGACGTAGTCGGCCTTCACATCGACTGCCTGTTCGGCACCGCGCTTTGTTGCCGCTGCAAACACGTTTTTCTCGGCAATGCGTTTGATGTCGTTGAGCCCGGTGTCGGCACTGATCGGCTTGGACTGTTCGCGCACGAACTTCATGCCGTTGTAGTCCTTCGGATTGTGGCTGGCCGTCACCGCGACTCCGCCATCCACATTGAGATGGCTGGTGGCGAAATAGATTTCTTCGGTGCCGCAAAGGCCTATGTTCAACACATCGACGCCAGAGTCCATCAAACCGCGACTCAATGCGCCGCAGATGGCCTGGCTGCTCAGCCGGATGTCGTAACCGACTACGATCTTCTTCGGCTTGAGAAATTCGGCATAGGCGCGGCCGATGCGATAGGCGATGTCTTCGTTAAGTTGGTCGGGAATGCGGCCACGGACGTCATACGCTTTGAAACAAGTGAAGTTATCCACAAAAACTCCTGCAAATATCAGTCTTTGTACACGTTTTCGAAGAAGAATCGGGTAGCTTCGATGAAGCCAGGCACGCTGCCGCAATCAAACCGGCGGCCTTTGAACTTGTACGCCAGCACCCGACCCTGCTTGGCCTGCGTCAGCAACGCATCGGTGATCTGCACTTCATTGTTGCGGCCCGGCGGCGTCTGGCGAATGATGCCGAAAATGTCCGGGGTAAGGATATAGCGGCCGATGATGGCGAGATTGCTGGGCGCCTCTTCGGGCTTGGGTTTTTCCACCATGTTGTTGACGCGGATGATGCCGGGGGAAATTTCGTCACCGGCTATCACACCGTATTTATTGGTTTCGTTGCGAGGAACCTCTTCCACGGCAACGATCGAACACCGGTAGTACTTGTACAATTCCACCATCTGCGACAACACGCCTTTCTCGGTGTTGTAACAAAGGTCATCGGCCAGCACGACGGCAAAAGGCTGGTCGCCGATCAGCGTCTCACCGGTCAGGATGGCGTGCCCCAGACCCTTCATTTCGATTTGGCGCGTGTAGGAAAATACCGCTTGATTCATGATGCGGCGGATTTCTTTCAAGTAGTCCTCTTTATCGCTGCCGGCAATCTGGTCTTCCAACTCGTAGTTGATGTCGAAGTGGTCTTCAATGGCGCGCTTGCCTCGCCCGGTGACGATGGCCATGCCGCTCATACCAGCATCCAGTGCCTCTTCAACCCCATACTGAATCAGCGGTTTGTTGACAATCGGCAACATTTCCTTGGGCATCGATTTGGTGGCCGGCAAAAAACGAGTGCCATAACCGGCCGCAGGGAAAAGACATTTCTTGATGGGTGCTTCGCTCATGACTGCCTCTTGTCGTATGGAAATTCCGGCCGCGCCGACTCTTGCGAGCACCGGCCGAAAATCCGGATAAAACCTGTCAATTATACGCCCGGGACCGAGACAAATTGTTAGGATGACCCGCAACCATTCAAGTTATAATGTTTTTTTTCGCTTGGCGCATTTTGAGACTGGTTTGTTGCATCACTCTATGAGTTCTGTTTTTACACCGCGTAGCAGTTATACCCGTGAGGAGTTGTTGAGTTGCGGCCACGGGCAGATGTTCGGCCCGGGAAATGCCCGCCTTCCTGTCGGCAACATGCTGATGGTTGACCGGATCGTTGATATAAACTCCGCTGGAGGTTCCGAGGGCAAGGGGCGCGTGCTTGCTGAACTGGACATACACCCCGATCTCTGGTTCTTTGGCTGTCATTTTGAAGGCGATCCCGTAATGCCCGGCTGTCTTGGGCTCGACGCCTTGTGGCAACTGGTGGGTTTCTATCTCGGCTGGCGTGGCAACCCCGGCAAGGGGCGCGCCCTGGGTTGTGGCGAGGTAAAATTCGCCGGTGAGATTCTGCCTTCCTGTAAGAAGGTGGTTTACGAACTTGACATCAAACGCCTGATAGAGCGGAAACTGATCATGGGGATCGCTGATGGCCAAGTCTCGGTTGACGGGCGCGTCATCTACACTGCCAAAAGCCTCAGGGTCGGCTTGTTCAAACCCAACGAGGCAATGGCCGGATCAGAATAAGCTTGGGTAAGGATGCCACAACGTCCGTTGGTCAAATCCAACCAGTTATCAACAGTTAGTCGTGAGGGTGTCGTTGTGCGACGAGTAGTAGTTACCGGAATGGGTATCGCATCCTGTATCGGTACAGACGTGGATACCGTTCTCGAATCGCTCAAGACGGGCAAGAGCGGCATTATTTACCGTCCGCAATACGAAGAGCGCGGTATGCGCAGCCATGTAGCCGGCGCCGTAGAAATCGATTTCGCCAGCCAGATTGATCGTAAGGACCTGCGTTTCATGGGCGCCGCCGCCGCCTATGGCTATTTGAGCCTGCGCCAAGCGGTCGTCGATTCGGGTTTGACGCCGAATGAGGTTTCCAACATACGCACCGGTCTGATCATGGGCGCTGGCGGCTCTTCTACCGAAGACATGGTGGAAACTGCCGACATTCTTCGCGAGAAAGGCCTCAAACGCATCGGCCCCTATCGAGTGACGCGTACGATGGGCAGTACCGTGTCGGCCTGTAACGCCACTCCGTTCAAGATCAAGGGCGTCAACTATTCGATTTCTTCCGCTTGCGCCACCAGTGCTCATTGCATCGGCAATGCGATGGAGCTGATTCAACTGGGCAAACAGGACGTGATCTTCGCAGGTGGCGGTGAAGCCGAACATTGGACGCTCAGTTGCATGTTCGACGCGATGGGTGCCTTGTCCACCAAGTACAACGCAACCCCCGCCAAGGCTTCCCGTCCCTATGACGTAGACCGGGACGGCTTCGTTATCGCCGGTGGCGGTGGAGTGATGGTAATCGAAGCACTCGATCACGCCTTGGCCAGGGGCGCCAAAATCTATGCGGAGCTGACTGGTTATGGCGCCACTTCCGATGGCGAAGACATGGTGGCCCCTTCTGGTGAAGGGGCCTCACGCTGCATGCAAATGGCATTGGGTACCGCCAAACGACCCATCGATTACATCAATACCCACGGCACCAGTACGCCGGTTGGCGACGTCAAGGAAATCGCCGCCATACGGAGCGTCTATGCCGGCAAAACTATCCCCGCCATCAGCTCTACCAAATCGCTGACAGGTCATTCGCTTGGCGCCACCGGAGTACAGGAAGCCATTTACAGCGTGCTGATGATGCAGCACAACTTTATTGCAGCATCCGCCAACATCGACAACCTCGACCCCGAAGTGGTGGATCTGCCCATCATCCGGCAACGAATGGACAACAAACGCCTGGATGCAGTCATGTCCAACAGCTTTGGCTTTGGTGGTACCAACGCCACACTGGTATTTGAACGGTATGAGGGTTAGCGCTCAGCTGGCCATTGCCGTTGTTGGCGGCATGCTGCCGCTGGTCTTGGCTGCTCAACCTGTCACCTCGCAATCTCCATCGCTCAATACCGGGCGCGCCCTACCCCAATCGCAGACAGCCTCCCCTCCCTTGCTGACGATAGACCAGGCTTTCAAGCTGACCACTTTAATGGATGGCAACCGTTCTGCCCTGCTGTATTGGGACATCCAGCCTGGCTACTACCTTTACCAACAAAAACTGGTCATTACGGACAACACCAATCACAAACTACGGCCTAATTTGCCACCCGCCTCAACATTGACTGATGAGTTTCTGGGTGCGAGCAAGGTCTACTTCGACTCCCTTCAAATTGCCTTGCCACTCAAGGAATTGACACCAACCGCCGCCGGAATCTACCAAATAAGCGTTACCTATCAAGGCTGCGCACAAGATCGCTACTGCTTCCCACCTGTTACCCGCGAAATTCATTTTTTTCGCCCCAAATAAGAACAACTTCGCTTATCCTGGCCTGCAATCTTCCTGTTAAATTTAGCTCTCCCGGGTGGAACTCCCGGACATTTCGACTGTCCTATCCAAACAAGCCCACTTGTTACTTGGCAATTACAGAAATTCGCTGATAGTTTGCGCAAGATATATACAAATTACTGGTAATCGAAGAAAATGTGCCGGTGTAAAGAGAGCGATACAATGGCAAAAATTCTAGTGCTGAATGGACCGAACCTGAATTTGCTCGGCACTAGGGAGCCTGAAGTCTATGGCAAACTTACATTGCCGGACATTGAAGCAAAATTGAAGAAGATCGCCGCAGAATCGCAGCACGATCTGCAATTTATGCAAAGCAATGCCGAAAGCTCCCTGATAGAGCGCATCCATCAGGCCAAGGCGGAGGGGGTCAATTTCATATTGATCAACCCCGCAGCGTTTACCCACACCAGCGTAGCTCTGCGCGATGCGCTATTGGGGGTCAAGATTCCTTTCATCGAGGTCCACCTTTCCAACGTGCATGCGAGGGAAAGCTTCCGTCATCACTCGTATTTTTCCGATGTCGCCGTCGGGACCATCGTCGGGCTGGGTGCCCAGGGTTATGAGTTAGCGCTACAAGCCGCGATCGCAAGAGTATAAAAACCATCCGATGTAAGCCTGCAGTTGCGGCGACACAATCGGCACACCCATAAAGCAACGACAAAAACCACAACGACCAACCAGTATTGCTATCACACCCAGAGGTAACCGATGGACATTCGCAAGGTAAAGAAGCTGATCGAACTGCTCGAGGAATCCAATGTAGCGGAGATCGAGATCAAGGAAGGTGAAGAAACCGTTCGCATCAGCCGCAATTACCCGCACTCCGCTCCGGCTCAGCAGTACTTTGTACAGCCACCGATGCCAGTAGCAACGCATGCAGCACCTATCGCCGCTGCA